>NZ_JBOGDD010001162.1:0-7642 GCF_050701675.1 Mycobacterium sp.
GTGGAGACCGTTGCCGAACGGATCGCCGCCTTCGAAGCGGCCGGCGTGCAGGAGCTCGTCTTGCACTTCGCCGATCTCCCCACCGCCGAGCAGGTAACCCACTTCGCCGAGAGCTTCATCGGTTAGCCGACACGGCGGCGTGATTTGTATGAGGTCGCACCGTTGGTGGTCCGAGGTGGTAGTCGAACGGCGATGAGTTTCGCCGCGCTTGCCCGTCTGTATTCACACACCCCATGAACCGCATTCGAGGAGAGCACCATGACCGCCACTTACACCTTCGACGTCTTTTCCAGCCTCGACGGCTACGGCGGCGTCAGCACGGGCGACTGGGGCGGCTACTGGGGCAAGCAAGGCCCGGAACTGCTCGACCACCGACTCGCCTTGTACGAGGTCGAGCAGCAGATGGTCTTCGGACGCAACACCTATCGGGCGTTCGTGCAGATGCTCGCCTCGAGCACCGATGAGTCGGTGCGTGACCCATGGGTCACCCGGATGAGGAACCTACCGGCGACAGTGGTGTCGACCACCCTGGATGGACCTCTCGACTGGCCGGACGCAACCGTCGTGAGCGGTGACGCCGTCGACGTCGTCGCCCGCCTCAAGGAGGAGTCCGAGGTGCCGTTGCGCTCGCACGGCAGCCTGTCGATGAACCGGGCACTGATGGCCGCCGGCTTGGTCGACCGCGTCCAGGTGACGCTGTTTCCCGTCATCACCGGTCAGACCGGTGATGACCCGATCTTTCAGGGTGCGGCCGACTTCGACCTCGAGCTGATCGAGAGCCGGACGCTCGACGGCAATATCCAAGAGCTCATCTACCGGCCCACACTGCATGTCTGAGTCCGTCCATGCAGCCCCTCGAGCAGCAAGGACTTGACCCGGGGAAGTTCCCCTTATGCGTCAAGCACCGACTGCGACAACCGCTTTCAGCATGGGCCCCTACCTTCGATGACCGCCGGCACGGCGCTAGCTCACCACATCGCCGTCTGTAACAGCGCGAAAGCCCCTGTACCAGCTTGCTGAAACAATCCGCCTGACCTCGGGGATAGTTGTCGCGCACCTCATCGGACATGACTTGACTGCTCAGATGGAATGGTTCAAATCGAGTCGCACACAGAATCTTTCGGGACCAACGGCTGACCGAACGGCGCGGCGGGGGCGATTGCTCAGACGTGCGGTGCCGTGGTCCGGATGCCGGCGAGTACCACGCCGACGATGCGTTCGGCGTCCGTGCGGCTGAACGGGCGCATGCCGCGGTTGACGATGAGGTGCACTGGGCCGGAGATCATCTCGCCGAGGAAGGAGCTGTCGACCGGGGGGAGCTCGCCCCGGTCGACGGCGGCGTCCACGCGCCGCTGCATGGCGGCCACGCGCTGGTCGAGGATCCTGGTCAGCGACTGAACGGTGGAGAGTTCGCGGGCAGGCTGGATAGCCTGTTCGAGCGTCCGGCCGAACGGCGTTTCCAGGCCACCGGCGAGGGCCAGCAGGAAGTCCACCAGGTCCCGGTGGATGTCGCCGGTGTCGCCCACGGAAGCGAGATCCTCGGTGTAGCGCAGCAGAGCGTCGACCACCAGCTCCTCGCGGTCGGGCCAGTTGCGATAGACACTGGCCCTGTTCACGCCGGCAAACTCGGCGACCTCCTCGTAGCGGAAGCCAGCGATGCCGTCGCGCGCCACTAGCTCGACGGTCGCAGCGAGGATCTGCGCTCTCACCCGCGCATTGCGGCCACCGGGGCGCCGCGCGGGCGGCCGGTCAGCGGTCCCGTTGGCCATCGCCACGCTCACCTCCTGTTCCCTACTCGGGTGCCGATTGTCGCCAGGTGCGACGTTGCGTTGCAAGCCGACAGTAAGTACGGTCTGCCACTAAAGCGACAAATTTTCGTTTTACTGCTCGGCGGGCAGCCCTCGCAGCCCGCGACAACCCACTGCAAGCATCCAGCACCGGCGGAGGACATTCGTAGTGAAAGACACGCTGGAAACGCCCGCCCCCGGCGCCCAAGAGCACCGCTGGAGTAGGCGACTCATCCTGTGGGTGGCCGTCTTGATCCTCGCCAACGTCCTGGCCGACATGGCCATCGGCTCGCCCATGATGGTCCTACCCCAGTTGCTGGAGCATTTCGACACCGACCAGGCCGCGTGGCTGAACGCAAGCGCGATGCTGGCCGGGGCCATCTGGTCGCCGCTGCTCGCGAAGAGTTCCGACATCTTCGGAAAGCGCCGGGTACTCATTGCCACTCTGCTCCTCGCATGCACGGGAGCGCTGGTCTGCCTCGCCGCCTCCAACGTCTGGATCTTCCTGGTGGGGCGCTTCCTCCAAGGCGCCGCCTTTGCCGCGATCTTCCTCACGGTGGCGCTCGTACTCCAGATCTGCACCCCGCGGGTGGCGATGGCCGTGGTCGGGCTCGTGACGTCCGGCTCCTCGATCGTCGGAATCATCGAGCCGTTCGTGATGAAGCCGGTCATTGATGCGTTCGGTTTCCGGAGCGTGTTCATCGCGGCGGCGCTGCTCGCCGCGACGGCCGCACTCTGCGTGCGTTACTTCATCCCTGAGTCGCCGATCCGCAGCACCGGCCGGATCGACGTGGGCGGGGCGCTCCTGCTCGGCGGCGGCCTAGGTGCGGTACTCGCCTACATCAGCCTCGGCAGAGACTTCGGATGGTTGTCCGGGGGCATGATCGCGCTGCTGGCGGCTGGTGCCGCCGCGTTGGCCGGTTGGGCGTTCCTCGCGCTGCGGGTCGAGGAACCCATCATCGACATCCGGGCGCTGCGCCGCCCGATCCTGCTGACGCTGCTGGCGCTGGTACTGGCAGCGGGTTCCTTCCGGAGCATGCTGCAACTGACGGGCATCATCGCCCAGGTGCCCCCCGACCTGGGGCTCGGTTACGGGCTGGGCCACGGAGAGGCGGTTGCAGTGTTGCTCTCCGCGCCCAATCTCGGCATCGTCATCGGCGGCACGTGTGCCGGATGGATCGCGGGGCGGTTCGGTCCAGCACTGCCCCTTCTCGGCGGCATCGCCGTCGGGATCGTGGCGACCTTCGCGATGCTCGCGGGCGTCTCAGTGCTCCCACTGGCAATCGCCTGCGGCGCCATGGTCGGCATGGCCGCCGGCGCGATCGGCGCCTCCGGCTACAACCTGGCGACCAGCATCGAAACCCCCGAACGGCAGGGCACGATCGCCGGTCTGGTGTCGGTCGTGATGGCACTCGGCTCGGTCGTCTTCAACTTCGCCGGGGGCGAGGTGCTCAAAGCGACCCAAATTCCCGGGGCCTTTGCCGATGGTGCCCCGGTAAGCACGGCGACCGGCGTGTACCTCTACGTCGCGATGGCGGGAGTGCTCTTCGCCCTCGCTGCGGTGCCCGCGATCACGCTGGCACGCAGCCGGCATGCCGCGCCGGCCGTGCCGGCATTGCGCTGACGGTGGCGCTTCGGAGTCGTTGTCCGCAGGCAAGATTCGTATATCGGCGGTGAGACAACCGGGGTCACGGAGGTCAGATTGCACACGCTTGTCGAGACGCAGCGAAGAATGGCCGACACCGGTGGTGGGATGGCGGCCACGTGGTCGTCCGTCCTCGGCGGTCTGCGCGCTAGCGAACCACCAGCACCGGGCACTCGGCATGGTGGAGCACGCTCTGGCTGACCGAACCGAGCGTCGACTCGACGATTCTGCCGCTGCCATGGCTGCCGACCACCACCAGCTGCGCGTCACCGGACAACTCGCTGAGTCCCTTAGCCGGGCTGACGTCCCGGAAAATAGCGGTCACGTGCGCGTTCGGGTGGTTTCTGGCGAGCGGGGCGACCAGCTCGTCCATGCGCTCACGCTGCTGAGTCTGCAGTAGATCCAGTAGTTGCCAGTCCATCAGTCCCTGGCTGTAGCCCAGCCCGACCGCCGCACCGATCTCCCACATGTGCACCACGGTCAACGGGGCATGAAGAACTTGCGCGACATCGAACGCGACCGCCAGCGCCCGGACGGACCCCTCGGATTCGTCGATGCCGACTACGACGGGCAGTGGCTTACCGGTGCGGTGGGCTGCAGGCGCCCGCCAGGCAAGGACGGGGCACAGTGCCCGGTGCGAGATCCGCACGACGTGCCTGCCCAGTACGCGGCCGCCATCCGTGCCGGTGCCAACCACTAGCAGGCGAGCTCCCTTGGACGCATCCTGCAGCGCAGCAGCAACCGACTTCTTCACAGTCGTGGTGTGCACCTCGACATCCGGATGCGCGTCCCGTACGGCGGTCTCGGCGGCACCGAGAACCGTGACGGCAGAGTCACTTCCGTCGGACGCAGGCGCAGTGCCTTCTCCGATGAAATGCCAGTCCAGCCCCGCCACCGCGTGCAGTAACACCAGCGGTGACGCGCTCTTCGCGGCGTATTCCGCGGCCCACCGGGCCGCCCCAAGCGCTGCGTCGGAGCCGTCAATTCCCACTACGACGGGCTCCCCGCCGCTGACTTCAGTATCCATCGCTGCACACTATCGCTGACGTGCCACCTCGCGGCCACCAGCGATCGACCCGAGGTTATGCGCGTGGAAGCGCGGCGGTAGACCTGTTGCTGCCATCGATATTTGCGGCAACCTCGCCACACGTCGGCCATAGATCAGTCGTGCACCACGCACACGAAGGTCCGGCCCGGGCCGCCGGAGCCCCTCACGGCGGCGACGGAGGCCAATGTGCCGCGCTTACGGTGCAGGGGGCATAACAGGAGGGACGAAGTCGAATGTCATTCCGAGCAGCCACACCAGCGCCAGGACCACCGGCAGGTGGAAAATGAACTGCAAGAACGTGAATCCAACCAAATCACGCGCTCTGAGCCCGAGCACCGCCAGCAAGGGCAGCATGAAGAACGGATTGATCAGATTCGGTAGGGCTTCGGCCACGTTGTAGATCTGAACCGTCCAGCCCAGGTTCATGTGGACGTCGGTGGCCGATTGCATGACGTAGGGGGCCTCGACCAACCACTTTCCGCCGCCGGATGGGACGAAGATACCGAGCACGACGGTATAGACGGCGATGACGAGTGCGAAGGCCCCGCCGCCAACGTCTGTGAAAAATGCCGCCAGTTGATCCGAGACAGTCTGTCCGCCACTGCCTTCCGCCTTGGTGAGGATTGCCGCCATGGCGGCGTACAGCGGAAACTGAACGAGGATGCCGCCAGTGGCCGGTACGGCTTTCACCACGGCTTGCAGGAACTTGCGTGGCGTCCCGTGCAACACCAGCCCCAACACGAGGAAGACCAACAAGTATCCATTCAGGCTGCTGACGACGGACAGGACTGGCTTGCTGAGCAGCTGGGAAACCAGCCATCCCAACGTCATCAGGCCCGCCAGGACGGGCAGGACGCGGCTGTACTCGAGCCATTCTCCCGGCCGCGAGCGTAGGGGGACCTCTTGGTTCTGGTCGTCCAAGTCCACGTCCAGGTCCTCGGCGGTCCTGATGGCCGCGCCCCTCGGTGCGGAGAAATGAGCGATCACCACGGTCAGCGCGATGAGGATGGCGCACATGAGCAGGGACTGCCACGTGAAGATCGTGGTGCCGAAGTCGAGAACCCCGGTGATCTTAAATAGCTCCGGTGGCAGCGAGCTTGCGGTTGCCTGCAGCTGTGCCGCGGAAGACGACATGCCTAGGGCCCACACGGCACCCAGCCCCATGAAGGCCGCGGCGCCGAGCGCACGATAGTCCACCCGCAGCTCGGTCCGGCGTGCGATCGCCCGAGCCAGCAGACCACCGAACACCAGGCTGAGCCCCCAGTTCAGGAACGAGACCGACATGGACAGGAACGCAACGAAACTCACCGCGCCCCTCGCGGTCTGGGGCACGGTGGCGAGGCGGTCGATCAGCCTTGCTACGGGCGGGCTCGTGGCGACGACGTATCCGGTCAGCACCACCATGGCCATCTGGAGGGTGAATGCCGTCAAATCCCAGAAGCCGTCGCCAAAGGCATTCACGACCGTCTGCGGAGAGGAGCCGTTGGCCAGCGCCGCTGCGGCAACGACGACGACACCTGCCAGGGCGACGACATACGCATCTGGGAACCACTTCTCCGTCCAGCCGGCGAGAGACTGGGCGACCCGCGCCAATCCCTTCTCGGAGCGATAATCCTCAGTGGCAGATGTCATTCGACCGTTCCTCTTCCCTCTCCCCGGTGGTACTCACCTCCCCCTCGCCTACTGTGCCGCGTACCCCAGCACCGCCTTGGTCTCCAAGTATTCGTCGAAGGCGAACTGCCCCCACTCGCGCCCGTTGCCGCTGCGCTTGTAGCCTCCGAACGGTGCGCTCAGGTCGAAACCGTGGTTGATCGCGACCGAACCCGCGCGGATACGGCGGGCGACCGCGCGCGCCGCGTCCAGGTCTGCGGCCGACACGTAACCAGCAAGCCCGTATTCGGTGTCGTTGGCGATCTCGACGGCCTGGTCGAGATCGCCGTAGCCGAGGATGCACAGCACCGGCCCGAAGATCTCCTCGCGTGCAATGGTCATGTCGTTGGTGACGTTGGCGAACACGGTCGGCTTCACGTAGTACCCGGCGTCGAGTCCGTCGGGCCGTCCCAGGCCGCCGACGACGGCCGTGGCGCCTTCGTCGAGACCTTTCTGAATCAGTCCCTGGATCTTGTCGAACTGCGCCTTGGACGCCACCGGACCGATGGCCGTCTTATCCTCGGCAATGCCGACCTTCACCGCGCCGGCAGTCTCGCGTGCGATCGCCATCGCTTCATCCAAACGCGAGTTGGGCACCAGCATTCGCGAGGGAGCATTGCAGCTCTGACCGCTGTTCATCATCATCACCGACGTTCCCGCCGCCACGCTCTTGGCGAAGTCATCGTCGTCAAGCACGATGTTGGGGCTCTTGCCACCGAGCTCCTGGGTCACCCGCTTGACCGACTGCGCCGCGTTCTTGGCGACGTCGATGCCGGCGCGAGTGGATCCGGTGAACGACACCAGGTCGATGTCGGGATGGCTCGACAGCGCAACTCCGACACCCTGTCCGTCACCGTAAAGCAGGTTGTAAACCCCCGCGGGAACGCCTGCAGCGTCAATGATCTCGGTGAAGATCTGCGCTGAGTACGGAGCCACTTCTGACGGCTTGAGCACCATGGTGCAGCCGGTTGCCAGCGCCGGGAATACCTTGCACGCGATCTGGTTGATCGGCCAATTCCACGGTGTGATCAGGCCACAGACGCCGATCGGCTCCTTGGAGACCAGGGTGCTGCCGTGCTGCTCGGAGAACTGGAAGTTCTTCAGCACGTCGATCGCGGTGGACAGGTGTCCCATGCCGAGGTTGACCTGCGGGCCCGCGGCCAGCGAGGCCGGCGCACCCATCTCCTCGCTGACGGCATCCGCCAGATCGGAGGCACGCTTCTGGTATTCGGCGAGAATGGCGCCCAGCACTTCGAGTCGTTCGTCGCGAGTGGATTGTGACCAGGTGCTGAACGCCTTGCGGGCCGCCCCGACCGCGTGGTCGACGTCGGTCGCGCCGCCGATGGCGATCTGTCCGGAAACCTCTTCAGTGGTTGGGTTATCGACGTCGAGGCTTCTCGGCTCGACCGGGTCGACCCACTGGCCGTCGATGTAGAACTTCAGATATTCACGCATGGTTCCACTCTTCCTCAGCGTCGGCGGCGTCGGACCCTTAATGGGTGCGTTCTGCAC
>NZ_JBOGDD010001163.1:0-4012 GCF_050701675.1 Mycobacterium sp.
GGGTACCACCGTGACGACGGGCGTTTCCGGCGTGATCGCGCTCGTCGGCGGGGACGCGTCGCCCGAGGTCGGCGGATCGGGCGGCGCCACCGTGGTCGTGGTCGTGACCGGCGGCCGCGTCGTCGTGGTCGTGACCGGGGGGGTGGTCGTGGTGGTGGTCGTCGTCGGAGGCGTCGTGGTCGTGGTGGTCGTCGTCGTAGTCGTGGTGGTCGTCGTGGTGGTCGTGGTCGTGGTGGGCGACGTGGTCGTCGTGGTGGCGGTGGTCGGCTCGGTGGTGGTCACCGGCGGGGGTATCACCGAGGTGCTGGTGTCGCCGTTTGGAAGCGTGACGGTCTGGGTGGACGGCTCGGGCGGAGGTGCCTCGCTGCTCGACTGTCCCGGCGAGTAGCTCGTTGCGGTCTCGGTGACGGGGCCGGAGTCACTCGACGTGCCGGTCAGCGTGACCGCGAGTCCTCCCACCGCCAGGAGCGCGGCGGCCGCAGCTGCTCCGAACAGAATGGGCGGACGTTTGTACCAGGCCAGCGGCTCCGGGTCGGGGAGATCGTCCTCCTCGTCGTGCGCGAAGGCGACCTCCGGTCGGGCATCGGTCTGGCCGCCGAAGTCCGACTGGTAGTCGGCTCCGGCGTACGGCACGGGCTCGCCGCTCGGGGCGTCGTCCTGCGACCACGCCAACGCGCGGAAGGTGGACGACCCCTCGTTGGGGGGCTGGGCGGGCGGTGCGCCGGCGACCCACCCCATCGTCGGCGCCAGACCCGTCGGCGCGTCCACTGTCGGCGCCAGTCCGGTGGGGGCCATGCCCGTCTGGGCATCGTCGTCGAACCCGCTGGCCGCGACGACGGCCGCGCCCGTGGCGATGGTGAGTACCGGCAGGGGCGTGGTGACGACAGGCGCCCGGAGGTGCTCCGACAGTCGCTGAGTGACAAGCGGGATCGCGGCGCCGCCGCCGACGGTGGCGACTGCGGAGACGCTCGTCACCGGAATTCGATGGCGCTGCAACGCATCTGCGATCGTCGACAGCAGACCGGTCAGCGGGGGATCGATGAGCCGCTCGAGCTCCTGGCGGGTGATGCGGACGTCGGAGGAGTAGCCGGGCAGTTCCGCTTGGATCACCGTGGCGGTGTCGGCGGACAGGCGCTCCTTCGCGGCGCGGCACGCGTCGCGCAGGCGGGTGAGCGATCCGACCGCGGCGGTGCTGGCGGGATCCGACGAGCTGGCCTCGGCGATGCCTACGACGACGTGGTTCAGCAGCGCCTGATCGACGAGGGCGCCGGAGAAGTCCGGGTAGCGGATGGTCTCACCGATGATCGCGAGGCCGGCGCGGGCGTCGGCCAGCGTGACGCTGGTTCCGCCGCCGCCGAAGTCGCACAACACCACGACGCCGTCGGCAGGCAACCCCGGCCCTGCGCGCAGGCCGGCGAGCGCGGCGCCCGAGTCGGGAATCAACGTCGCGGGAACACCGTCGGGGGACAGACCGGGCTTGGCCCGCAGCGCATTCCGCAGGGCGCCGACGACGGCCGGTCCCCAATGCGCGGGCACGGCGATGGTGACGGGTGCGCCCCCGCCAACCTCCCTGGCCATCACGTCGAGGGCCTCGACGAGGACGGCCTCGCCCCGGTGGGAGGACCCGTCTGCCGCCACCAGGGGTACGGGGTCACCGACCCGCTCGACGAAGCCGGCCAGGACCAGCCCTTGCTGATTCGGGCCGGGGAACTGGCCGACCTCCGGCCCGCGGTCGTTGAACAGAGTCAGGACCGATCGCCGCGTGACCGGCTCGGCACCGATGCGGGCCGCCACCAGATTGGTGGTTCCGACGGACAATCCGAGTGGTTCTGTCATGAATCGCAATTCCTGTCGGATCGAGGAAACAGCCCTCACCATATCGGCTGCCGCAAGCATCGGAGGCTCAATCCCCCTAAGGGTGTCGAACCCCTAACGGGCCGTCCCCTAACGCCCGTTCTGGCGGGGTGGGTTCAGCACCGATCCCGGGAACGGGTTCCGCCGATAGCATTCGAGCAGAACCAATGGTGGCTTCAGTGTGGCCACCGTCCCGCAGCAGCAGATAGGAGGCACGCCGTGGCGAACTCGCTGCTCGACTTCGTCATGTCGCTGGTACGCGATCCGGACGCTGCCGCTCAGTACGCGGCCAACCCCGCGCAGGCCATCGCCGACGCCAACCTGAGCGACGTGACCAGTGCGGACGTCAACCACCTGATCCCCGTCGTCGCCGAATCGATGTCGACGGCAGTGCCGTCCGGGGGGCTCTCCGGAGGGGCTGACAACCTTCTCGACTCCGCCCACAACGTGTGGGCGAGCGGCGCCGCGACGGCGGCCTTCGACGCGTTCGACGATCACCTACCGATCCAAGGCGGTGACGTCGTCGCAGATCAGGTGCCCACGTTGGCGAACGTGATCCAACAGCCGGAGGATGCGGCGCCGACCATCGTCGACCATGACTTCGATGTCCCGTCGATCGTGACCGCGTCGGAGCCGTCGCCGCACCTGGACGTGCCGACGTTCGAGGACGTCCACGTCATGGACACCCCGACGGACCACTCGCTCGACGACGTGCACCACTCCATCTCTGGTGACATCGACGATCACCTGTCGCCGCCACAGGACCCGGACTTCGACATCTTCACGTGAGTCAACCCAGCTTCACGACGACGACAGCGCGACCAGCAATGGCCGCGCTGTCGTCGTATTCGTGCAGGCCAGGGGGGTTTCGAACGAGCATCCCCACTCATCCCCTAATCCCCTAACAGCAACCCCCAGTGCACCCCGTAACAGCCCCGACCGGCGAGGGGTCACGTCCCCGTTTCCGGGCCTCCACCGGGCCCATAACGTAGTGAACAGATCGCCGGAGGCCGGCGACACGACCTACCCAAGTCCCACCGAAAGGCACTTCAATGACGAACCTCATCGACTACATCCTCGACCTGTTCCGCAGCCCCGACGTGGCCGCCACGTTCGTCAGGGACCCCGACGGCGCACTGCGCGACGCAGGTCTGCCGAACGTCAGCGCTGCGCAGCTCCAGGCCGTCGCCGCCACCACCGTTCCCGCCGGCGTCTTCCTCGGCGACGGCAACCCGGTCCAGGGTCTGCAGTCCGCGGTTGCCAGCTACCACAACATTCCGTCGGCCTTCTCGCCGCAGACGGCGTTCGCGCCGCAGACCGACTTCGCCAGCCACAACGCGACCGACTTCGCCAGCCACAACGCGACAGAGGTCGCCAGCAACAACGACTTCATGAGCCCCGATCAGGCGGCGGGCGCCAACGCGCAGAACGGCGCGTTCAACCTCGGCTTCGGCGACATCACCCTCGGCGACAAGACCAGCAACACCGCCACCGACGGCGGCGTGGTGAACACCGGCACCGCCGGTCACATCGACACCACCAGCGTCAACGGTGACGGCAACGTGGTCGGGCACGGCAACAACGCCAACACCGGCGTCATCGAGGGCGGCAGCCACTCGCCGATCATCATCGGCGAGGGCAACGACACCCAGGTGAGCGACACCTCGCAGCACTCCGGTGGCGACATCATCGACGGCAACCAGGGCACGGTCATCAAGGACAACGACATGTCCGGTGGCCATGGCGGCAGCGCCAGCTCCAGCGGCGGCGGCGGTCTGCTCGGCATCGGCAACGGCGGCAACGAGGCCAACGCCGGTGGCGGGGGTGGCGGTGGATCGATCATCGTCAACGACAACGGCAACCACTCCAACCCCACCGCGGTCGGCGGCAACCAGACCACGGTCGGTCACGATCTGGGCAGCGGTAACTCCTCGACCGTCGACTCGTCCACGCACACCGACACCACGGTGCACGAGGACAACACCTTCGAGCAGGACAATTCCACCCACACCGACAGCTCGATCCACAGCGACAACACCTTCTCGCAGGAGAACTCGCTGCACCAGTCGGCCGACACCCACATCGAACCCGATACACACCTCGGTTTCTGACCGGATCGGATTGACTAGAGCTGGCGGGGATCCCCTCTACTGCGGGG
>NZ_JBOGDD010001164.1:0-4442 GCF_050701675.1 Mycobacterium sp.
CCTCTTGACACTGCGGATAGAAGCGCTGCATGAAACAGACGGCATGCACCAGGCCCGATGAGTGTGCGACGTCGCAGAGTTCGGCCGCTTCGGCCGAACTCATCGCCAGCGGCTTCTCGCAGACGACGTGCTTGCCAGCGCGCAGCGCACCCAGTGCGTGTTCGTGATGCAGGTGGTTTGGCGAGCACACGTGTACGACGTCGATCCGGTCGTCGGCCAGCAGGTCCTGGTAAGTCCCGTAGGCCGAGGGCAGTCCGAGCGCCTGTGCCTGCTCCTCACCGCGCGCCGGTGAGGAACCGGAGACGCCAAGGACGGTCACGCCGATGCGCCGCAGGGCCTCGGTGTGCACCGACGCCATCAACCCGGTACCGACGATGGCGGCGCGCAGCGGTGTCATGTAGTCATGATCGCTCGTGCGCCGAAGGGGAACCCGTCGATCTCGACGATGCGCTGCAATCGGGATGAATCCGCGACCCGGCATCCGTTCAGACCGTCAGGGAACACGATCAGAAGGGATCAGACATGCGAATCGTCGTCATTGGTGGAACGGGTCTTATCGGCTCGAAGTTGGTGCACGGGTTGACCGAACGGGGTCACGATGCGTTGGCCGCAGCTCCGTCGACGGGTGTCAACACGTTGACCGGTGAGGGCCTGTCCGAGGCGCTCCGTGGTGCGGAGGTCGTCATCGACGTCTCGAACTCTCCGACGCTCGACGGCGCCGCCAAGGAGTTCTTCACGACTGCCACCACCAATTTGCTCAGAGCCGAGGCGGAAGCAGGCGTCGGTCACCACGTCGCGCTGTCGGTGGTGGGCACCGATCGGCTCGCCCCCAAGAGCGAGTACTTCGAAGCCAAACTGGCGCAGGAGAAGCTGATCAGCGAGGGTCCGATTCCCTACTCGATCGTGCATGCGACGCAGTTCTTCGAGTTCCTCAAGTCCATCGCGGACTTTGCCACCATCGACGACGAGGTGCACCTGCCGCCGGCACTGATTCAGCCGATGGCGTCCACCGACGTCGCCGACGCCGTCGCCATTGCCGCAGTCAATGCCCCCGTCGGCGGCATCACCGAAGTGGGTGGTCCGCAGCGGTTCCGCCTGCCCGACCTCATCCGGACCGCGCTGACCGCCCGTGGTGATACCCGTGAAGTCGTCGCCGACCCCGCCGCCGGCTACTGGGGAATCCGGATCGACGAAGGCGACCTCGTCCCCGGCGACGGTGCGACGCTCTTCGACATCCGCTTCGAGGACTGGATCCTCGAAACGGCCGCCAAGGGGTAAGAAGACACCCGGGCATGGACGTCTACGAGGCGGTCACGAGCCGGCGGCCTTGCGCAGCTGTCCGCAGATGGCGTGGTCACAGGTCCGCAAGACCGTGGCCGAGGTCGTGTCGCCCCCTCAGGAGCTGATGCTCTTCTGCGCTATGTCGATCGGCTACCAGGATCCTTCCGTGACGTACGTGCGTACCGGTTCGGGCTCCGCTCGACGAGACGGTCACCTTCATCGACGACTGACGTCGGCGGTCGGTCCAGAACAAGATCATGACGGGCAGTGAGATGCGTTGTCCCATCACCGTTGTGGTGAGGTCTCGTCGCGCCAAGACGAATTGCCAGTGAATTACAAGACTTAATCCAGCATGCGTCCAGTTCGGCGCGACACTCTCAACACACGCGCATGTCACATCAAGCCGAACCACAGGAACAGTGAGGGCGTAACCATGAAGCGGTCGAGGATATTTCGAGCAACCCTGTTCGCTGGAGCGGCGTTGGTCGCCACGGGCGCCTTTACTGCAGCGCTTGGCCAGGAGATGGGCGGCCATACCGTGCCGGCCCCGGTGACCAGCGCGTCGGGCATGACCATCGGGGACACAGCTACGACGACGGTGGCTCCGTCCACGATTGCTACGCCGGTCGCGTCGCCCGGCATGAAGGCAACCGTGCCCTGCGGATTTACCTCTTCTTGCTGACCTCAGCTATCCCTGTCAGCTTGCAGTGTGTCGCCGAACAGATCTAGAGCAGCTTGCTCGACGGTCTGCTCGTCGAGCAAGACGTGAAGCGCGGCGTCGCCGAGGGGAATGAAGCTGTCGTAGCTGGCAACGCGGGAGAGTTCACCGCGGTATCCAGCTTCGATCAGGGCGGTCAGCACGTGCTGCCCGACTCCTCCGGTGCGGCGCGTCTCGTCGACGATGAGGACGCGGCCGGTGGCGGTGGCATCGCGAACGACGTCCTCCACGGGCAGCGGGTTGAGCCATCGCAGGTCGGTGACCCGTGAATGGATTTGATGATCACGGCGTAGGCGTTCGGCGACACGGAGGCTCATGGGCACGCCGTTGGCGAAGGTGACGATCGTCAGGTCCGTCCCTTCGCCGTGGGTTCGTGCCGTGCCGATGGTGGGATTGATGTCGTCTGTGCCCGTAGAGAGCCAGGCGCCGTCACGATCCTCGTGCAAGCCGCGGGTGTGGTACAGCGCGATGGGTTCGAGGAAGAGCGACAGGGCGCCGGCGGTAGCTGCGGCGTGCGCACAGGCGCACAGGGCGGTGAAGGCGTCGTCGGGGTGCGATGGGGAGGCGACGATGAGGCCTGGGATGTCGAGCAGTGCGGCGACGGAATTGTCGTTGTGGAAGTGGCCGCCGAAGCCCTTCTGGTAGCCGTAGCCGGCGATGCGGATGACGCCGGGATTGCGATACTGGCCGTTGGAGAAGAACGGCAGGGTCGCGCCTTCGCCGCGGATCTGATCGAGGGCGTTGTGAAGGTAGGCGAGGTACTGGATTTCCGGGATCGGTAGCAGGCCGTTGAGCCCGGCGCCGAGGGCCAAGCCGAGGATGCTCTGTTCGTCGAGGATGGTGTCGAAGACCCGCTGGGGTCCGAACCTCTTTTGCAGGCCTCGGGTGACACCGTAGACGCCGCCTTTGCGGGCGACGTCCTCCCCGAACAGGATTGCCTCCGGATGAGTTTCGAAGACGTGTTGCAGTGCGGTGTTGATGGATTGAGCCAGTGTCTGGCCCTCCGGACACCGCGGTGCGGACTGCGAGGCTCGCTTGGCTTCGCGCAGTCCATTGGTCAGGGGGTGGGCGACTTCGTCGGCCGACTTCAGCTGGGGTAGTTCGGCTACTTCCTTGGCCAGACCCATGACGGTGGCACGCTTGTGTTCGTACAGATCGAGAACCTCGGTGGGACTGAGATGGCCGTTGTCGATGAGGAGTCGTGCGGTGGTCAGGACGGGGTCGCGGGAGTAGTCGGTGGTGATGTCGCGCGGCGAGCGGTACGCGGCTTCGTAGTCGGATCCGGCGTGGCCCATCAGCCGCACGGTGTGCAGGTGCAGGAAGGCTGGCCGACGGTGTCGGCGTACGGAATCGGCGGCCGCGGTCGCAGCGGTCATGGTGGCTGTGAGGTCGCTGCCGTCCGCGGTGAAGTAGGTCAGTCCGGCGCGGTCGGCGTAGGTGGATTCGATCCAGCCGGCGGGAGTCTTGGTGCTGATGCCGATGCCGTTGTCCTCACAGACGAATAGCAGGGGTACGTCCAGTCCGCGGTAGGTGGCGTTGAGCGCAGCATTGATGGCGCCGACGGCGGTCGAGTGATTCGCCGAGGCGTCACCGAAGCTGCAGACCGCGATGGCGTCGGCCGGCCATGGGCACGTGTCGGTGAGCTTGTGGGCGCGTCCCAACGTGAATGCCACTCCGAAGGCGCGCGGCAAATGTGAGGCGATGGTGGAGGTTTGGGGAATGACGTGCAGGTCGTGTCTGCCGAAGACCTTGTGTCGTCCGCCGGAGATGGGTTCGTCGGTGGCCGCCACGATGCCGAGCAGGACATCGCGCAGTGGATCGGTGCCGGTCTGGGACTGGTGTGCGCGGTGCAGGTAGAAGGCACCGGAACGGTAGTGCAACAGGGCGGGATCGGTGGGACGCAGTGCGGCGGCGATGCAGGCGTTGCCTTCGTGCCCGGAGGAGCCGATCGTGTAGTAGCCGATCCCGTCGGCGCGCAGGGCGCGCGCGGCCAGGTCGAGGTGACGGCTGCCGAGCTGCGCGTCGAACAGGTCGAGTGCCTGGGCGACGGTCAGCGTTGACCCGGGCCGCAGTGGTGCGTCGTCGTCGCGCGGGGTTCTGGTGGCGTCCAGGTCCGGGTGGGCCCGCAGGGTGGCGGTGAAGTGCTCATCGATCGGTTCGGCCATGTCGAGGAATCCTCACGTCGATGTGGGTGTGATGGCTCCTCAGTGGAAGGTACCCGCGGTGGTGGGGCTCGGGGAGTGATCAGATGGCCATCGCGCCCATCAGAAGCGGATCCAGGTGGTTTTGATGCCGGTGTACTTCTCCAGTGCGTGCAATGAGAGGTCACGACCGAACCCGCTCTGCTTGAAGCCGCCGAACGGCGTCTGGGCGCTGAGCGCATCGACGGTGTTGACCGACACCGTGCCTGCCCGCAGTGCGCCCGCGACCGTGTGCGCGCGTC
>NZ_JBOGDD010001165.1:0-13324 GCF_050701675.1 Mycobacterium sp.
GCCGAGCAGGGGTGACGGGTCGGCGTCACCGTTGAACGGCCGGACCGACGCGATGTCACCGTCACGAACGTCGGCGGTGAAGGCACCCCAGTGTGTGAGCGACGTCGAGGCTTTCGGCATTGCGTCGATTCTAGGGCTGTCGCGCTGGTCGTGGGCCTCCGACAATCGCGCCGCAGGCGGGCCCTCCGGATACCCAACCATCCGGTTGGGTGGTATATGGTCGACGGCAAATCCCGCTTCGCCGATCCGGAGGTAATCCATGGGCGCCATCAAGTACGACCGCACCCTCTTCGAGCCCGAGCACGACCTCTTCCGCGAGTCCTACCGAGGCTTTCTCGAGCGCCACGTGGCCCCGTTCCACGAGCAGTGGGAGAAGGACAAGATCGTCGACCGCGGAGTCTGGCTCGAGGCGGGCAAGCAAGGCTTTCTGGGGATGGCGGTGCCGGAGGAGTACGGGGGCGGTGGCAATGACGACTTCCGCTACAACGTCGTCATCACCGAGGAGACCACGGCCGGCCGCTACAGCGGTCTCGGGTTCTCCCTGCAGAACGACATCATCGCGCCCTACCTGTTGCGACTGGCGACAGAGGAGCAGAAGCAGCGTTGGCTGCCCGGCTTCTGTTCGGGGGAGCTCATCACCGCGATCGCGATGACGGAACCGGGCACCGGCAGTGACCTGCAGGGCATCAAGACCCGCGCCGTCAAGCAGGACGACGGTAGCTGGGTGCTCAACGGCTCGAAGACGTTCATCACCAACGGCATCAACGCCGACCTAGTGATCGTCGTGGCGTGCACCGATCCAGACAAGGGAGCACTGGGCTTCTCATTGCTGGTCGTGGAGCGGGGAATGGACGGTTTCGAGCGGGGCCGCCACCTGGACAAGATCGGGCTCGACGCCCAGGACACCGCGGAGCTGTCCTTCGCGGACGTGAAGGTGCCCGCGGAGAACCTGCTTGGCGAGGAGGGCTCGGGCTTCGTCTACCTGATGCAGAACCTACCGCAGGAGCGCATCAGCATCGCGGTGATGGCGGCCGCGGGCATGGAGTCGGTGCTGGAGCAAACGCTGCAGTACACGAAGGATCGCAAGGCGTTCGGCAAGCCGATCGGAAGCTTCCAGAACACCCGCTTCACGCTGGCCGAGTTGTCCACCGAGGCGACGGTGGTGCGGCTGATGGTCGACGAGTTCCTCGAATTGCACCTCGAGGAGAAGCTCACCGCCGAACAGGCGGCGATGGCCAAGTGGTATTCCACCGAGGCGCAGGTCCGACTGAACGACCGCTGCCTGCAACTGCACGGCGGGTACGGCTACATGCGCGAATACCCGGTCGCACGGGCGTTCCTCGACTCCCGCATTCAGACGATCTACGGGGGAACGACCGAGATCATGAAGGAGATCATCGGCAGAAGTCTCGGCGTTTAGGCAGCCCGTCCGGCACGACACTTTCCTCGGACGGGTCGGATATCCCTCAAGATGGACGTCAACTGAAGCAGAGTTGACGCACGCGGCGCTCAAGGGAGGCCGCCACAGCTTGTGGGAGGAAGTAATGACGGGGCTCCGAACCCGGCTGAGCACGGCCACTGGACGCGCTACCGTCGGGTTGGTCGCCCTGGTGGCGGCGGCCCTGCTCGTCGCACCCGCCGCATGGGCCACTCCCGACAGTGATGCCGACGCAGCCATCACCGCGGCATGGGATGCCGGCGGCGGCGCCACCGGACCGCTCGGAGACAAAGACGGCGGCGTCTACCCGGTGGGGGCGGGCTTCGGCCAGAACTTCGCAGGCGGAGTCATCTTCTTCACCCCGGACACCGGAGCCCACGTGATGCAGGGGGTGATCCTCGACAAATACCAGTCGTTGGGCGGCCCCGCCGACAGCGACCTCGGTTTCCCGACCATCGACGAGGGTGACGGGAAGGCCCCTGACAGCCGCAACAGCACCTTCAGCGCGGCGGACCGACCGGTGATCTTCTGGACCCCGGACACCGATGCGCGAGTGGTCAGGGGTGCCATCAACGCCGCGTGGGACAAGCTCGGGGGCTCCGCAGGCGTCCTCGGTGTCCCGACGGAGGACGAGGTCTACAGCAGCGACGAGGTCAGCCAGTCCTTCTCCGGCGGACAGGTGACGTGGAACCGGAAGACGAATGCGTTCACGACCACCCCTCCGGAGTTGGCCGATCAGCTCACGGGACTCGAGATCCCCGGTGACGTCACCTCGGCCATCGACGCCGCACGGCGGGCCGCGGGTGGACCGCTCGGGCCGCTCGGTGCCGCCGATGGCGGCCAGTACTCGATCGGCGCCGACGGAACCGGGCAGAACTTCGCCGGCGGCAAGATCTTCTACAGTCCCGCCACCGGGGCGAACGTGCTGACCGGCCAGGTGCTGGCGAAGTACGAGAGTGTCGGCGGTCCACAGGGGGATCTCGGCTTCCCGACCAGTGACGAGAACGACGGTGGTGTCGCACCGGCAAGCAAGGTCGCGAGTTTCGCGGCCGCCGACCAGCCGGTGATCTTCTGGACCCCCGACTTCGGCGCCGTGATCGTGCGCGGCGCGATGAATGCGGCCTGGTCGAAACTCGGCGGAGCAACCGGTGACCTCGGCGCCCCGACCGCCGACCAGACCGAGAACGGCGACGTCGTCACCCAGAAGTTCAACGGAGGTGCGATCTCCTGGAACAAGACCACCAACCAGTTCACCACGGAGCCGTCGGGTCTGGCCTCCCAACTGACCGGGTTACAGGTGCCGCGCGGCGACGTCCCCAAGGCTCCGGCTGCCGCAGCCCCCAATGACGGCGGTTCGACGTGGTTCCGCCCGAGCTGGTGGTGGCTGCTGGGAATCGTGCCAGTCCTCGTGCTCGTCGGGGTGGTGGCGGCCGCCGTCCTTCTCAATCGGCGGCGGCACGACGACCGCGCCCCGTTGAGCGGCTTCGACGACGAGGGCGACTACGACGGGGACCCCGATCTCGACTCCGGTCCGGTTCCGCCCGATGGCAACGAAGACGGCGGTACGGCCGACGATGAGCGCACCTGGGCGATGCCTGCCGGCGACCCCGACGCCACCGCTCGCGGCGGACCGGAGGGCTTCACGGCGGATCTTGCCTCCGATCAGGACGCCATCGATACCGCGCCGACGCCCATCGTCAAGGTAGACGACGAATCCGAGCACGCGTGGTTCTCGGATGTCGACGAATCGCCACACGACGACTCGGACGAAGATTCCGCATCCGAACCGGAACCCGAACCGGAGCCCGAACCGGAAAGCGGTCCGCCGAGCGGTCGGCACGCCGCGATTCAGCTCTTCGACGAACCGGTGACCGCGGAGACGTCACTGCGGCTGGCGAGCGAAGATCCGTTCAGCCCGCCGCTGGGCTACCCGATCAAGGCCGACACCAAGTCGGGCGTGTACTGGGCCCCCGGCAGCGATCGCTATGACGATGCCCGCGCAGAGATATGGTTCGCCAGTGAGGAATTCGCGCTGACGAATGGATTCACCAAGGGTTAGCGGGGGTCGTCAGATCTTGCGGAGGACCGTGACGACCTTGCCGAGGATGGCCGCTTCATTGCCCGGAATCGGGTCGAACGCGGGGTTGTGCGGCATGAGCCACACCTGGCCACCGGTGCGCTTGAACGTCTTCACGGTGGCCTCGCCATCGATCATCGCGGCCACGATGTCGCCGTTGTCGGCCACGTTCTGCTGACGGATCACGACCCAGTCACCATCGCAGATCGCCGCATCGATCATGGACTCGCCAACGACCTTCAGCAGGAACAGCGATCCCTCGCCGACGAGCTCCTTCGGCAGCGGGAAGACGTCCTCGACGGCCTCTTCGGCGAGGATCGGACCGCCGGCCGCGATACGTCCAAGCACGGGCACGAACGTCGGCTGCGGCAACGCGTCCGAACCGGCGACGTCCGTGGTGACGGCGGCTGCCAGCTGCCTCGACGGATCGTCGGGCGTCCTGACGTCGACCGCCCGCGGTCGATTCGGGTCGCGACGTATGTAGCCCTTGCGCTCGAGCGTGCGGAGCTGGTGGGCGACCGACGAGGTAGACGTCAAGCCCACCGCGTCTCCGATCTCACGGATGCTCGGCGGATATCCGCGGGTGGTGACCGAACTCCGGATGACGTCCAGAATCGTGCGTTGACGTTCGGTTAGGACCGTGTCGCTGGTGTCACTCATGGCGCCGAATGTAGTCCCATGCGGGACGAGAATCAAACATGTGTTCGACGCGTGTCGCCGGACCTCCGGTCGGCCGGACTTGTCGGTGGGGCGAGTTACCGTTTGCAACAGTTCGATCACGTGTTCTAGTAATCGAACACCTGAGCGATTAGTATTCGAACACAAGAGCGAACAAGCCCACACCGGAAAGGCCCACGAGATGACGATCATCACCCGCGAAGACCCCACCGACCTCGTCTTGCGTCCCATGCGGCCGGTGCGGCGGTCGGCTCCCGGCTCCCGGCGCGGCCCTCAGCCGCACCGCCCGGCCGGCGCTCCTCTGAACTATCGCGGCACGGGGGTGCTCATGTCGCGCGCATCGCACCGGCGCAGGCCCGTAACCCCCATGGCCACCGTGGTGATGGCACTCGTCGCGGCCGCCATCACGGTGTGGCTCGGTCTGGTCGCCCAGTTGGGTGCGGCGCCGGAGTCGTCTGCGACGCCGGCAGCGGCGCGCTTGGCCGTCGTTCAGGTACAGGCGGGTGAGTCTCTGGAGGCACTCGCGCAGCGGGTGGCGCCGGACGCACCGGTCCACTCCGTCGTCGCGCAGATCCGGGATCTCAACGAACTCCCCTCGGCCGCAGTCGACGCCGGACAGACGCTCATCGCACCGGTCGGCTGATCCCCGGCATGCGCCGTGAAACCCAGTGCCGTGCAACGGTACGCTCGTATGCGACCGACATACGTGCTCGCGGCGAAGGAGCGGAGATGCACTGTCCGTTCTGTCGTAATCCCGATTCGAGGGTGGTCGACTCTCGGGAGGCCGATGAAGGCCAGGCGATTCGACGCCGTAGATCCTGTCCCGAGTGCGGGCGCAGGTTCACCACGGTAGAGACCGCGGTGCTGGCTGTCGTCAAGCGCAGTGGCGTCACCGAGCCGTTCAGCCGGGAAAAGGTGATCAAGGGTGTCCGCAGGGCCTGTCAGGGTCGTCAGGTCGACGACGACGCCTTGAACCTATTGGCCCAGCAGGTCGAGGATGCGGTGCGGGCAGCGGGCTCACCCGAGGTGCCCAGCAACGAGGTCGGCCTGGCCATTCTCGGCCCACTTCGCGATCTCGACGAGGTTGCCTACCTGCGGTTCGCGTCCGTGTACCGGTCCTTCTCGTCGGCCGACGACTTCGAGCGCGAAATCGAGGCACTGCGCGCCCACCGTGGCGTGTCTTCGGCCTGACCGATCAGTCGATCTGACGGATACCGTCATCGACGACGCGTCCCGCGACCTTCACCCAGCCGTCGGCGCTCCAGGTGGTGCGGAGCTCAGACCCCTTGCCCTGTGCGATCGCCAGGTCACGGCTGAGGTGCTCGGTCATGCGAACAGCTCCCGCGCCGGTCGCCTCGTCCTCCGGGATCCCCAGCTGACTGGCGAACAGTCGGGATCGGATCGAGCCCGCGGATTGGTCGATCCACGCCCAGAGGTAGTGCTCGGCGTCGTCACCGTAGTCGTCGGGATCGGCATCCAGGACATCCTGGACCGACCCGAGTTCATGGATCGAGAAGTCCGGCGCCCACTCCGCGCGCGCACTGATCGTCGTGAACTCGCCGTCCGGTAGCTGGACGTATTCGACCTGTACGACACCGGCGGGAACGCGCAACGTCTTGATCGGGGTACCGCGCTCCTTGAGCCACCAAGACGCGCCGACGGAGGGATGCCCGGCGAATGGCAGTTCCGTGGCGGGAGTGAAGATGTTGGCAGTGGCGCTGCTGGTTCCCGATTCGGGCTGGTTGATGAAAATCGTTTCGCTATAACCCAATTCGGTGGCGATCCGCTGCCTGTCGGATGGCTCCACCAGATTGGCGTCGACGACGCCGAGGGGATTTCCGTAGTCGCCGTTCGCGTCGGTGAAAACCCGAAGCACTGTCACGTCCAAGGCCATGCCCCGATGCTACGTGGTGTCGGGGGAGGTGCCGTCGGGCAGCCTCAGGTGGCGCTGCGCTCGTCGGCACCCATTGCGTCGAGCACCGCGACGCGGGTGCCGATCGTGCCCGTGAGCCCGTTCTCGCTGACGCCGGCGCGCAACAGATTGCGCAGTAGTTCCTGGTCGTAGACGGCGGGGTCGGTGGAGCCGATGAACTTCTCGACGATCTCGACGAAGCGGTCGGGATCGTCGTGGAAGGGAAAGTGGCCTGAACCTTCGAAGACTTCGAGTTGTGCGCCGGGCATCGCAGCATGGGCCATGCGGGCATGGCTCACCGGGATCACGGAATCGCGGGATCCCCAAATCAATTGCACGGGAACGGATTCGGTCAAATAACATCGATCCAGCATGGTGACCACCTGGCCTCGCCAGTCGACCACCGCGCGGAGCGTGCGGGCGAAGGCCGACGATGCCGTCGGCTCTGGGAGATCGGCCAGTATCCGCAGGACGTCGGGGATGTCGCGACCAACTCCGGTGGATCCGAACAACGTGCCACCCACGCGGCCGACCATCTGCAAGGCGGGAAGAACCATGGGCAGCCGCAGAAGGGCCAGCGCCTCACTGCCGAAGGGCATGGAGGCTATCCGCAGCGCGACGTTGACGTCCTTGGTCACCCCACCCGATCCGATGAGGATCAGCCGGTCTACCAATTGTGGGAACTGGTAGGCGAATTGCATGGCCACCCCACCGCCGAGGGAGTGCCCGACGACGGTGACGCGCTCGATGTCGAGCACGCTGAGCAGGTCGCGCATGCCGTTGGCGTAGGCGGCGACCGAGTAGTCCGCGCGCGGCTTGTCCGACTTGCCATGACCGAGAAGGTCCGGGGCGATGACCGTGAATCGCTGCGCGAGCTTGCTCTGCACCGTGCTCCACGTCGTGGAGTTGTCACCGATGCCGTGAATCAGCAGGATGGCCGGACCCGATCCGGCGATCCGAAACGCACGCCGATACCCGTGGATGGTCCGGTAGTGCAGCGTCGGGGTGAGTTCGCGCACGGGTCGCAAATTGGGCTTTCGCTCGGTCACGATCACCAACTCCGTCGTCGGGCCGGGTTAGGGCGGCCTAGTCAAACCCTTTGTTGCCGTCCCCGCCTCCGGAGTCGTCGCCGGTCTGCTCGGCGAGGAACCGCTCGAATTCGGCACCGAGCTCCTCGCCACTCGGCAGGTCCTCTTCACGCGCCAGCAGGGATCGATTCTCTTGGGCAGCAACGAAGGCATCGTACTGGCGCTCCAGCGCCGTCACCACTTGAGCGACCTCGTCGCTGGAGGACACCTGCTCGTTGATCTTGGTGTGCACCTCGATGCTGGCCTCGCCGAGCGCGGCAAGGGGAAGCCGCAGCGAACCGGTCTTGGCGACCTGCGCCAGCAACGCCTCCGCGGCCGGCGGATAGTCAGTCTGGGCGAGGTAGTGAGGCACGTGCACGGTGAATCCGACCGCGTCGTGGCCGTGTTGTGTCATCCGGTACTCCAGCAGATTCGACACGCTGGCGGGCACCTGAACCTCGCCCACCCACGGCTGGTGGTCGGCGATCAGCTCCTTGTCGTTCGAGTGCGCAGTCATGGTGACGGGACGGGTGTGCGGCACCGCCATGGGAATCGTGCCGAGACCAATGACCTGGCGCACTCCGAGCCGCTCGGCGAGCAGCCGCACGGCGGTGATGAACCGCTCCCACCTCAGATCGGGCTCGAGGCCGGCCAGGAGCAGGAACGGGGTGCCGACGCTGTCGTGCAACGCGTAGAGGTTGAGCTCGGGATCGTCGTAGTGGGTGAAGTGGTCGGTCTTGAACGTCATGAGGGGCCTGCGGGACCGGTAGTCCAGCAGTTCGTCGATCGCGAACGAGGCCACCAGTTCCGTGTCGAGGGTGTCCTTGAGATGCGTGGCGGCGAGCTTGATGGCGTGGCCGGCGTCGGAGAAGCCCTCCAGCGCGTGAATCATGACCGGGCCGCGTCCGTCGTCGGACGACAGCTGGGGTGCTGGAAACTCCAGCTCGTAGATCCCCGTCTGCTCGGGCCGGTAGTGCTGTTCTGGGCTATCTGAGTGATCGGCCATTCCTGCCTCGCCTCCTCGTGACGTCTAGTGTCCCGCACTTCGAGGTTTCTGCCAGCACGGCCCCACTCAAGGATGGAACGCGCGGCCACGGCACGTGCATTCCGTGGCGCACTGCCGCACACAGTGTCATCGGGCAAGATCGGTGCTCATGCGCGGTGCCGGGGTCGTTCTGCTGGCCGCAGTAATGGTCGTGTCCACGTCCTGCGGCGAGCCTCTGGCGGTGCGGGCGACGTCGCGCTCCGCGTCCTCAGCACACCTCACGGCGTCGCAGGCGGCGACGGTGACGGCGGATCCGGTGGACCCAGACCCGTGGGTGGGTGCGATCTTCCTCGGTGGCCAGTCGTTGCACACGTGCACCGGTTCGGTTCTGCACTCCGCGACGGGTGACCTGGTCCTCACGGCGGCGCACTGCATGATTGACGGCATCGATGCGTCGTTTGTCCCAGCGTTCGCCAAAAGTGCTGAGCCGCAAGACTACTGGCACATCGACAAGGTCTACCTCGACCCACGGTGGATTTCCGGTCAGGACCCGCTTGCCGATTTCGCGATCGCCAGGGTGAGCCGCGACGGCGGGGCATCGGTGGAGGCTGCGGTCGGCGGGGGATTCGCGCTCGGTTCGAGTCCGGCGGCAGGCACGGACGTCGACGTCACGGGCTACGCCCTCGGCGTCGGGGGAGATCCCATCGGATGCACTGCCCGCATGGCTGCCCGCGAACACGGATACCCGACGTTGCGGTGTGCGGGCCTGGTCGACGGCACCAGCGGAGCACCCTGGCTGGCGGGCCGCACCGTGGTCGGGGTCACAGGCGGGTTGGAGGGCGGCGGTTGCCAGGAGAACGTCTCCTACGCCCCGCCCTTCGACGGCGCCGTGAAGGAGTTGATGGCCCGAGCCGAGGCAGGCGGACCCGGCGACGCGGCGCCCGCGGCGCTCGAGGACGACTGTTGATCAGGCCCGGAACTGGCTCAGCGCGCGCAGCTTGTTCATCACGTCCAGTGCGGCGACCTTGTAGGCCTCGGAGAACGTGGGGTAGTTGAAGACGGCGTCGACCAGGTATTCAACGGTGCCACCGCAGCCCATTACGGCCTGGCCGATGTGCACCATCTCGGTGGCGTTGGTGCCGAAGATGTGCACGCCGAGAAGCTTGAGATCCTCGGTCGACACCAGGAGTTTGAGCATGCCGTACGAGTCGCCGGCAATCTGACCGCGGGCCAGTTCCCGGTAGCGCGACACCCCGACCTCATACGGGATGGAGTCCTTGGTGAGGTCGACCTCGCTGGCTCCGACGTAGGAGACCTCCGGGATCGAGTAGATGCCGATCGGCTGTAGCGCGGTCATGCCCTTGCAGGGCTCGCCGAAGGCGTGATAGGCGGCCAACCTGCCCTGGTCCATCGACGTCGCGGCCAGCGCGGGGAATCCGATCACGTCACCGACCGCATAGATGTGGTCGACCTTGGTCTGGTAGTTGTCGTCGACGAAGATCCGGCCCCGGTTGTCGGCCTCCAGCCCGGCGGCCTCGAGGTCGAGTCTTTCGGTCTGACCCTGACGCCCGGCGGAGTACATCACGGTCTCGGCGGGGATCTGCTTGCCGCTGGCAAGGGTGGTGACGGTGCCGGAGGCGCCGACGTCGACGGCGGTGACCTCCTCGCCGAAGCGGAAGGTGACCGCAAGGTCGCGCAGGTGGAAGCGCAGGGCCTCGACGATCTCCGGGTCGCAGAAGTCCAGCATCGTGGGGCGCTTCTCCACGACGGTCACCTTGGTGCCGAGCGCGGCGAACATCGACGCGTATTCGATGCCGATCACGCCAGCGCCGACGACGACCATCGACGAGGGAATGGTCTTGAGGTCGAGGATCCCGTCGGAGTCGAGCACCCGCGAGTCGTCGAACTCCACGCCCGCCGGGCGCAGCGGTTTGGTGCCGGTCGCGATGACGACGTTGCGGCCGGTCACGGCGATGCTTTCGGAGCGGTTCGGGTCCTCCACCTGGAGGGTGTGGGCGTCGATGAACCGGGCGTGGCCGACGTAGAGCTCGACGCGGTTGCGCATCAGCTGCGAACGGACGACGTCGATCTCCTTGCCGATGACGTGCTGGGTGCGGGCCAGCAGGTCGGCGGGGGTGATCTTGTCCTTGACGCGGTAGCTGGCGCCGTACAGCTCGCGCTGGCTCATGCCGGTGAGGTAGACGACGGCCTCGCGCAACGTCTTCGACGGGATGGTCCCGGTGTTCACGCAGACTCCACCGAGCATGAGTCCGCGCTCGATGACGGCGACCGACTTGCCGAGCTTGGCGGCGGCGATGGCGGCCTTCTGCCCGCCGGGACCGGAGCCGATGACGACGAGGTCGTATTCCTGCATGGAACCCATGGATGAAAGGTCTACGCCGGTTGAACTGATCTTGCATGCCGAGTACGTCAATAGCGCGTGAACACATGCCATCCCCATCGCTTCGCCCGCCCCCAACGTCTTCATCCCCAGACGACGGTTCATCCACAGAACGTCGAGCCGTCGAGGTCGCAGGCAGGTCGATGGGAGGCCTCCGACACCGACGCCTGCGAAGTTCTGCTCATGACGACCTTCAGAGCATCCGACTTTCACCTCAACCGGCCCGCCACGTTGATTGCCGCGGTGCCCGCCGTACTCGGCTTCGTGCCGGAGAAATCCCTGGTTCTCGTCACCGTGGAGCACGGTGCGCTGGGCTGCGTCATGCGCGTGGACCTCTCGGCGGAACTACTCGAGACGGTCGAGCACATGGCGGATATGGCTGTCGCCAGCGGTCCCGACGCGGCCATCGCGGTGATCGTCGACGAGGACGGCGCTTCCTGCCGGATGTGCCTCGACGAATACCGCGACCTCGTGGTGGCCCTGGACGACGCGCTGGACGCTCACGGCGTCGAGCTGCTGGCCTCCTACGTGGTGGACAGACTGGAGGCAGGCGGACGCTGGCATTGCCAGGACGACCACTCCAAGGCGGGGATCATCGAGGACCCCATGTCGTCTCCCATGGCCGTGGCCGCGGTACTCGACGGGCGTCGGCTCTACGGCCGCCGTGCCGATCTGCAGGACGTGATCGCCGTGGCAGATCCCGACCGCACGGCAGCACTGCGACCGGCGATGGAGCGCGCTCAGCACGACGGGGAGCTGCGGCCCGACGCGGACGTTCGCGGCGACGTCGAGCACGCCTTGAACGTGTCCCGCGGGATGGCTGACGGGCTGGCCCCCACCGACGACGACGTGGTCAGGCTGGGGTGCGGCATCACCGATCCCCGGGTCCGCGACACGTTGTACGCGCTCGCGGTGGGACGCGAGGCCGGCCGCGCCGAGTCGGTGTGGGCACTGTTGGCGCGAACGCTGCCCGATCCGTGGCGTAGCGAAGCCCTCGTGCTGCTTGCCTTTTCGGCATATGCCCGCGGTGACGGACCGCTGGCGGGGGTATCCCTGGACGCTGCCCTGCGCAGCGCCCCGGACCATCGCATGGCCGGCATGCTCGATCAGGCGTTGCAGTCGGGCATGGGACCCGATCGGATCCGGGAGCTGGCGCAGACCGGCTATCGGTTGGCCAAACGGCTCGGGGTGCGGCTGCCACCGCGCCTCGGGTTGGGCAGCCGAGCTGGTTAGACCTTCTCGACTCTGACGGCGTGCGCCATGTGGTGGGGAAGTTCGACCTGCTCGTGACCGGGGATCACGATCAGTACGCTGCCCTGCTCGCTGACCTGAACGGTCACGCGTGCGTTGGGCACCACGCCGGCATCCTTGAGGCGACCGATCAGTTCGACGTCGCCCTGGACGTGTTCGGTGAGCTGACGCACTCGGACGGCGATGGGGAAACCCGACGGCAGTTCGGTGAGCCGGACCAGGCTGACGTCGTCCGAATCGGACAGCGTGACACCGAGTTCCGAAAGGCCGGGGATGGGGTTTCCGAACGGAGAAGTGGTCGGATTGTCGAGAACCTGGACCAGACGGCGCTCGACGTCCTCGCTCATGACGTGCTCCCAGCGGCACGCCTCGGCGTGCACTTCTTCCCACGGAAGGCCGATGACGTCGACCAGGAGTCGCTCGGCGAGCCGGTGCTTGCGCATCACGGACACGGCCAGTGCGCGGCCCTTGTCGGTCAGTTCGAGGTGCCGGTCACCCGCCACGTGCAGAAGTCCGTCCCGCTCCATGCGTGACACGGTCTGGCTGACCGTCGGGCCGCTCTGCTCGAGGCGTTCTGCGATCCGGGCACGCAGGGGCACGACGCCCTCTTCTTCGAGGTCATAGATCGTCCGCAGGTACATCTCGGTGGTATCGATCAGATCGTTCATTGGCCGCCCTCCATTGCGCCCCGAGTCTACCGGTGATAACGCCTGAACTGGGCCGCAACATAGTGGCGACACAATGTGATCCCTGCAGCCGCCCGCGTCACCCCAAAGCGACGTCGTCTTGGCAAAGAAGTGATGCCCGCCGCGGGCGCGGCGGGCATCACCCGGGAGATGGGTCTGAGGGATCTAGCTGGCGTAGGAGCGCAACCGTTCGGCACGCTCGCCCTGGCGCAGCTTGGCCATGACCTCGCGCTCGATCTGGCGAACCCGCTCGCGTGACAGCCCGAACAGCTTCCCGATCTGGTCCAGGGTGCGGGGCTGTCCGTCGTCCAGCCCGAACCGCAGCCTGATCACCTGTTGCTCGCGCTCGTCGAGGGTAGCCAGCACGTGCCGGATGTCGGTGTGTAGCAACTCGGAGATCACGGCGTTCTCGGCGGACATCGCCTCGGCGTCCTCGATGAAGTCGCCGAGCGGAGCCTCTTCGTCACTGCCGACGGGCATGTCGAGGCTTACCGGGTCACGGCTGTGGGACAGCAGGTCGGCGATCTTCTCGGCTGGGATGCCGGACTCCTCGGCCAATTCCTCGTCGCTGGCGTCGCGGCCGAGGTTCTGATGCATCTCCCGCTTGATCCTCGCGAGCTTGTTGACCTGCTCGACCAAGTGGACGGGTAACCGGATGGTGCGGCTCTGATCCGCCATGCCACGGGTGATGGCCTGACGGATCCACCAGGTGGCATAGGTCGAAAACTTGAATCCCTTGGCGTAGTCGAACTTCTCCATCGCCCGGATCAAGCCCAGGTTGCCCTCCTGGATGAGGTCGAGCAGCGGCATACCGCGACCGGTGTAGCGC
>NZ_JBOGDD010001166.1:0-1537 GCF_050701675.1 Mycobacterium sp.
GTCGGCGCCGGCGTGGTCTCCAAGATCGTCAAGTAAGGCTCACGCCGCACAAGACCAGACCAAGGCCGTCGGGGCGACCCGGCGGCCTTTTTCTTTGCGCCGCAGGGAGGCTGCGGATGACTGGAAAGTCATGACCGCGAATTAAGCTGCTTCCATGCAAGGTCGGCCCTAGTTTCCTTTGGGAGTTGGATTGGGGAACCTAAGGCATGCGAACTTCGATTGCCCTTGTTGCGGCCTTAGCCGCTTTCGCCACCGCGGGCGGCGCGAACGCCGCCTCCGTCGAGATCCGCGACGCCGTCGCCCGGGTCACGGTGATCCCTGAGGACCGCAGCGACGTGAAGGTCGAGTTCCTCACCACCAACGCCGACCTGCCGCTGCAGGTGCGCACGGTGGGTGGCGAGACCATCATCGACGGCGACCTCGACCGGCGGATCACCAATTGCCACCGCAAGCAGGACAGCTATGCCGCATACGTCCGCGGGGTGGGCCGGATCGCCTATGCCAACATCCCGCAGGTGGTGATCCGCACGCCGCGGGCGGTCGACGTGAGCTCCAACGGCGTGGTGTTCGGCACGGTCGGACGCTCGGCCAGCCTCGACCTGCACAACTCCGGCTGCAGCGACTGGACCGTCGCCGACGTCGCCGGCGATGCGACCATCCAGGATTCCGGCGCGGGCTCGGTGAAGATGGGCATGGCCGGACGCCTCGACCTGCGGCTCTCCGGGGCCGGCGAAATCCATGTCACCCGCATCCGCCAGGGCTTCGAGGCCTCGCTTTCCGGCGTCGGCTCGGTCAGCGTCGACGACCTGGCCGGCCCGATCGACGCCAAGGTCTCCGGGGTCGGCAAGATCCGCGTCGCCGACGGCCATGCGGGCGCCGTGCGGGCCTCGGTCTCGGGCATGGGATCCGTCGAGTTTGGCGGCGCGGCCGAGAGCCTCGACGCCTCGATCTCCGGCCTGGGCAACATCCGCGTGAAACACGTCAACGGCTCGGTGAGCAAGTCGGTCACCGGCGGCGGCCACGTCACGATCGGCGACCGATCCTAGAGAGCCCGCGTCGGCATACAGATATCAAGCCAAGGAGTTCGATATGCGCTTTCCCCTGATGCTTCTGGCGGCGACCGCGACCGGCATTGCGGCGCTGTCCGCCGCCGGCGTCGCCAACGCCGCCTCGGTCGAGGTCAAGGATGCGGTCGCCCGGGTGACCGTGATCCCGGAGAACCGCTCCGACGTGAAGGTCGAGTTCATCGCGACCAACCCCAAGCTGCCGCTGCAGCTGCGCACCTTCGGCGGGCGCACCATCGTCGACGGCGACCTCGATCGGCGGATCCGCGACTGTCACGGGACCGGCGAGCGGGCCAGCGTGTCTGTCCGCGGCGTCGGCAACGTCGGCTGGAGCGAGATGCCGCAGATCGTCATCCGCACGCCGCGCGACGTGGACGTCGACGCCGGCGGTGCGATCTGGGGCACGGTGGGCCGCTCGGCCAGCCTGGCCCTCGGCAACGCCGGCTGCGGCGACTGGACGGTCGGCAATGTGG
>NZ_JBOGDD010001167.1:0-1631 GCF_050701675.1 Mycobacterium sp.
AAATAGCATTCCCTGTCGTTGAGCGCGAGCCTCAACGACAGGGAATGCTATTTCGGCGAGAAGGTAGGGCCGTTCAGCGGAGGCGCAACGCCCGGATGGCCGGCGCGGTCGAGGCGGCCAGCAGTGCGGCCGTGTCCGGCGGGTAGCAGACGTCGATGACCGCCGACGGCGGGAAGCGATACGGGCGACCCTGCACCAGGCCGGCGAATTGCTTTCGCAGGCGCGACATCTCGGCCCGCACGGTGACCACACGGGACCGGTCGCCGTACAGGTCGTCGGCGAGCTCAGGGGCCGAGCGACCGTCGCGGTTCGTGGCGAGGATGAGCAGGATCTCGGCGTGCCGCGGCGAGATGTTCCTGCGCCAGCAGCCGAACTGACCAACCATCTCGAGTGACGGCGCTGTCGAATCGCGAAGGTCGAGCGTCACGCGGGAGAGACCGGGAGTGGCGTCGTCGCCGATGGGCCGTACCAGCCAGCCGCCGGGCAGCAGCTCGACCTCGCACATGCCAAGCGGCGGTATCCACGCGCGCCCCGGCCCGGTCTGCTCCGGCAGCAGGATCCTGTTGTGCAGCGGCAGGGAGTCCACCGCCGCCACCCAGCCGTCGTGATCGACCGCGAGCGCGGGCGCGTCGACCCTGGCCAGAATGGGCGCAGCCACCGACCGCAACCGGTTCAGCGTGCGGTCGTGTTGTTCGCGCAGCCGTGACTCCGCGAGCCGGGCGACCACGTCGACCAGTGCCACCGTCGTCGGGTGCACGGTGGCCGCGGGACCCGAGACGTCGACGACTCCGATGACCTGCCCGGTCCGCGGGTCCTTGATCGGCGCACCGGCACACGTCCACGGGTGGTGGCTGCGCTGGTAATGCTCGGCGGAGAACACCTGCACCGCCCGGTTCGAGGCCAGAGCGGTTCCGATGGCGTTGGTGCCGACGGCGTTCTCACCCCAGTGCGCGCCCTCGATGAAGCCGAGCCGGTCGGCGTGGTTGAGCACCGACGCCGAGCCGCTGCGCCAGAGCACCCGACCCCGCGCGTCGGCGATGACGAGGATGTTGTCCCCCTCGGCGATCAGCGATTCGAGGTTGCGCGACACCTCGTCGAGAACCGCAAGCAGACCGGAGGACCGCCGGAGCATCTCGAGACCTGCGAGCTCCACCACGGGGGCCGCGAGACGGTCGGGGGCGATGCCGTTGGCCATCATCCGCTGCCAGGAGTCCTGGATCACCGCGCGCGGACGTGCAGGCGCCCTGGTGCCCGCCATCGTCGCGTCGTACACCGCCGACATCAGCCGGGCGTAGTGACGCGGGTCCTCGCCGACCGCGACGGCCGGTTCGGGAACGGTTGGTACTTGCATCACTGCCGATTGTGCTCCCGATCACAGTCGAACGCCATCAGCGCGCAGAGATCTTGCTCTTCGCGCAAGCGCTCATCGGAAGACGAGCCCCCCGTCGATCAGTCCAGCCTGCCCGGTCATGTAGTCGGCGTCGGGGCCCGCCAGGTACGAGACGAAGCCGGCCACGTCGTCGGGCGTCTCGGCACGACCGAGGGCGATGCCGCCAACGAACTTGTCGTACGTCTCGCCCTCTGCCGCGCCCGTCAGTTCGGCGAACCGCTTGTCGATCTCCACCCACATG
>NZ_JBOGDD010001168.1:0-5114 GCF_050701675.1 Mycobacterium sp.
CTCGGTGCGCTGCTGATGCTCGGATTTTCGCTGCTGCTCGGCGACGACCAGATGCATGCGTGGGGCTGGCGGCTGCCGTTCCTGGTGGCCGCGCCGCTCGGCCTCATCGGGATCTACCTGCGCACCCGGCTGGAGGACACGCCGATCTTCCGTGAGCTGGAGGCGAAGGGCGAGAAGGAGGAGCAGACCAAGTCCCAGTTCAGGGACCTTCTCGCCGGGTACTGGCGGCCGATTTTGCGGCTCGCCGGGCTGGTCGTCGCACTGAACGTGGTGAACTACACCCTGCTCAGCTACATGCCGACCTACCTGGAGGGCGAGATCGGCATGTCGGCCGACGCGTCGCTGGTCGTTCCCATCATCGGCATGCTCGCGATGATGGTGTTCCTGCCGTTCGCCGGCGGGCTGTCGGATCGGATCGGGCGCAAGCCGCTGTGGTGGTTCTCGCTGGCCGGCCTCTTCATCGCGGGCATACCGATGTTCCTGCTCATGGGCACCGGCATGGCCGGGGCCGTGATCGGGTTCGCCGTCCTGGGTCTGCTTTACGTGCCGCAGCTGGCGACGATCTCGGCAAGCTTCCCGGCGATGTTCCCCACCCATGTGCGGTACGCCGGTTTCGCGATCGCGTACAACGTGTCCACCTCGATATTCGGTGGCACCGCGCCCGCGGTCAACGAATGGCTCATCGGCAAGACGGGCGACGGCCTCGTTCCGGCGTACTACATGATGGCCGCCTGCGTGATCGGCGCGATCGCGCTGATCACGGTCCCCGAGACCACGCGGTGCCCGATCAACGGCACCACCGTCCCTGGTACGCCGGGCGCCCCGCCGCCCGTGGCCTACGACCTCGAGCCCGCCCGCGCCTGAGCCAAGCGCGTGAGTGGCCAGTTATGGCACGCGTCCTGCGAAATCGCGTGGCATAACTGGCCATTCGCCGTCGTCAGGTGAGGATGGCGCCTACGGCGTCGGCCCAGACCCCGGCCGCCTCGTCGACCTGGTCGGCGGTCACGACGAGCGCAGGGATGAAGCGGACGACCTGCCCCCACGCCCCGCACGTCAGTAGCAGCAGCCCGCGCCTTGCGGCCTCCTGCTGGACGGCAGCGGCGGTGGCCGGGTCGGGTTTGCCGTCGGCGCCACGAAACTCATTGCCGATCATCAGACCGAGGCCGCGGACGTCAGTGATCTGGTCGTGTTTGTCCGCGACGGTCTGCAGCGCCTGCTTCAACTGAGCGCCGCGCTCGGCCGAGTTCTCGACCAGGCGTTCGTCCTGGATCACGTCGAGGGTGGCCAGCGCGGCGGCGCAGGCGACCGCGTTCGCGCCGTAGGTGCCGCCCTGCGAACCCGGCCAGGCCTTCCCCATCAGCGCCGACGATGCCGCGATCGCGGACAGTGGGAAGCCGGACGCCAACCCCTTCGCCGTGACGAGGATGTCGGGTCGCGCGTTGAAATGGTCTCCGCCCCAGAACTTTCCAGTCCTGCCGAACCCGGTCTGGACTTCATCGAGGACGAGCAGGATGCCATGGGCGTCGGCGCGTTCGCGCAGCCCCGCGAGGAAGCGCTCGCTCGCAGGCACGTACCCGCCCTCACCCAACACCGGCTCGACGAAGAACGCGGCCGTGTCAGCCGGGGCGCTCAGGGTCTGCAGCACGTAGTCGAGTTGGGTGAGCGCGAAATCGGTCGCCTGCTCGACCGGCCAGCCGAAGTGGCCGGGGTCGGGGAACGGCGACACGTGCACGCCACCCATCAGCGGGCTGAATCCGGACCGGAACTTGGTGCCGGAGGTGGTCATCGAGCCCGCCGCCACCGTCCTACCGTGAAAGCCACCGTGGAACACGATGACGTTCGGGCGGCCCGTCGCCTGGCGACTGAGCCGCAGCGCCGCCTCGATCGCCTCACTGCCGGAATTCGCGAAGAACATCCGGTCCAGACCCGACGGCAGAACCTCACCGAGCCGCTCCACCAGCGTCAGCAGGGGGCGGTGCATGACGGTGGTGTACTGCCCGTGGATCAGCGTCGCCACCTGCCGCTGGGCCGCCTCGACCACCCTGGGGTGGCAGTGCCCGGTACTCGTCACCCCGATACCGGCGGTGAAGTCGAGGTATCGGCGGTCGTCCTCGTCGTAGAGCAGAACGCCCTCACCACGGGCGGCGACCACGCCGGTTGCCTGTTTCAGAATCTGCGAGAGCTCGGCCACGTCATCCCCTTGCTTATGGATTGATAGATTGTCAACAATCAGAGTATCCAAGTGTGCTGTGCCGGTGGAAGGGGTTACGGATGAGTGAGCAAGAGGTTGGAGCTGTTCCCGTTATCAAGGCCGTCGAGAAGCGGCTGTTCATCGACGGCAAGTGGGTCGACGCCGCGGACGGAGGCACCTTCGACGTCCTCGATCCGGCGACGGGGACGACGCTGTGCGCAGTGGCCGATGCCACGCCGCAGGACGGTCGGGCCGCGTTGGACGCCGCCGTCGCCGCCCAGCCGGCCTTCGCCGCGACCTCACCGCGCGAGCGGGCCGACATGCTCACCGGGGCGTTCGAGCTGCTGCACGAACGGATCGACGACCTGGCGCTGCTGATGACGCTGGAGATGGGCAAGCCACTCGCCGAAGCCCGTGGCGAGATCGCCTACGCCGCAGAGTTCTTCCGGCACTTCGCCAGCGAGGCGGTACGGATCGACGGCGGCTACCAGACCGCACCGGCCGGCGGCGCACGCTTCCTGGTCACCAGGCAACCGGTCGGTCCGTGCCTACTCATCACCCCGTGGAACTTCCCGATGGCGATGGGCACCCGCAAGCTCGGCCCCGCGATCGCGGCCGGCTGCACCAGCGTGATCAAACCGGCCCACCAGACACCGCTGTCGATGCTCGCGCTCGTCGACATCCTGACCGAGGCCGGCGTGCCTGCCGGCGCGGTCAACTGCGTCACGGCGATGGACGCGGGCGGGGTGCTCGAGCCGCTGATCCGGTCCGGCCTTGCCCGCAAGCTCTCGTTCACCGGCTCCACCCGTGTCGGCCGGCTGCTCCTCGAGCAGTGTGCGGAGAAGATCCTGCGGACCTCCCTCGAGCTCGGCGGTAACGCCCCGTTCATCGTCTTCTCCGATGCCGACCTCGACGAGGCCGTCACCGGCGCGATCGCGGCCAAGATGCGCAACATGGGCGAGGCGTGCACCGCGGCCAACCGGATCTACGTGCACTCTTCGGTGATCGACGAGTTCGGCCGTCGCCTCTCCGACCGGATGGCGGCGATGCAGGTCGGCCGCGGGACGGACGACGGGGTGCAGGTCGGGCCGCTGATCGACGAGGCGGCACTGCGGAAGGTTCAGACCCTGGTCGCCGACGCGGTGGCGCGCGGAGCGAAGGTGCTGACCGGAGGGGCGGCGGCACCCGGCGCGGGGTACTTCTACCCGCCGACCGTGCTCACCGGCGTCCCGCGCGACGCACAGATGGCCGGCCAGGAGATCTTCGGCCCGGTTGCGCCGCTCACCCCGTTCGACTCGGAGGCGGAGGTGATCGCGGCGGCCAACGACACGGAGTACGGACTGGTGTCCTACGTCTTCACCAACGACCTGCGCCGCGCGCTGCGCGTCGCCGAGGCCCTCGAGACCGGCATGGTCGGACTCAACCAGGGCGTCGTGTCGAACCCCGCCGCTCCATTCGGGGGCATGAAGCAATCCGGCCTGGGCCGTGAGGGCGGTGCGGTTGGTATCGACGAGTTCCTGGAGACCAAATACGTTGGGATCGCGATGAATTAAGCGCCCGCGGCGTCGGGAAGGGTCAACCGGTTGATCGCGTCGTCCATGTGCGCGATCAACAACTCGTCGGTGAGCTCGTGGTCGCCGGACCTGATCGCCGTGGCCACGGCGCGGTGCTCCTCACCCCGGACCTCGGAGACCGAGTAGGACTCCTCGAGTGCGTGAATGCACAACCGCGTCTCCGTGATGAAGGTCTGGTGCATCCGGGTCAGGCGCGGACTGTCGGCAAGCTCGACCAGGCGCACGTGGAAGCCGATGTCCAGCTCGCTGACCTCGGCAGGCGTGGTGGCGGCGTTCATCGACTCGACGATCTCGTACAGCGCGTCGCCTGCCGCCGTGAAGTCGCCATCGAGGATCTTGCGTGCGGCGGCGCGTTCGATCGCCTCGCGGGCCAGATACATGTCGCGGACGTCGTCGGGCGTCATCTCGATCACGAAGAGACCGCGATGGCGGATCGACACCAGCAGACCCTCCTGGGTGAGCCGCTGCATGCCTTCTCGCAGGGGCCCCCTGCTGACCCCGAGCTTGCGGGCCAGGTCGGCCTCGCTCAGCTGGGCACCGGGCTTGAGTTCCCCGTGACCGATCGCCAGGCGCAGCTTGTCCGCGATGATGCTCGGCGTCGACTGCTGCACGAGGGGCGCGATGATGTCCGTCACCGTCGGTCCCCGAACAGCGTGCCCAACCCCGGCAGCGCGGGTACCGGACCGAGGAGCTGCAGGCCCTTCCACACGGTCACCTGGTTCGCGGTGAGAACCGGCTTTCCGATGGCCTCCTCGAGTTCGCCGATGATCGCCAGCGTGTGCATCGCAGTGTCCGGCACCAGCACGGCCTCGGCGTCCGGGTGGTCGGCAGCCTTGACCATCGCGATCACCTGCTCGGGGGTGAGGGTGCCGACCTCGGCCGCGGTGACGATCCCGTGGCTGCCCATCGACACCACGTCGGCACCGCCTGCGCGCAGGAACCGGACGAAGTGCTGGGCCACGTCGTCGGGGTAGGAGGCGGCTACGGCGACCCGGTGCACGCCAACGTGCTTCAGCGCGTCGACGAAGGCGATCGAGGTGGACGACGCAGGGACGCCGACCGCAGCGGCGACGCCCGAGGCCTGATCCCTGGCGCCGTCAGGACCGAAGACGAAACTGCCGGACGTGCAGGCCCACATCACCGCATCGGGTTTCTCGGCGGTGAGCTGCGCGGCGCCGTCGGCCAGCCGTTCGGGACGGCCGAGGTCGAGGAGGGCGTCCACCCGGTGCGCGTCCTCGCCCACCGAGGTGATCACGACTGGAAGCCGGACCATTCCGCCAATCCGGGACTCCAGCGCTCCGAAGTCGTCCTCCGCGCTGTGACCGGGGTAGAGGAGGCCTACTGTCACC
>NZ_JBOGDD010001169.1:0-6519 GCF_050701675.1 Mycobacterium sp.
GCAGATGCGTCAGCCGGAGGATCTCGACAAGTTCTTCACCGAGATCGCCGAAACACTGCGCGGCAAACAGGTCTTCATGCTCGGCACCTCCAACCTGATGTATGACGTCGCCAAGGCCGGCCTGGAACGCGGCATCAAGGAGGTGTTCGCCAAGGATTCGGCGATCCTGACCGGCGGCGGGTTGAAGGGTTTCGTCCTTCCGGACAACTACATGGACGTCATCGGTGAGTTCCTCGGCGTGGACCGCATCCAGGAGGGCTACGGGTTCTCCGAGCAGAGTGCGTTCCACTGGGGCTGCTCCGAGGGCCGTTATCACGTGCAGCCGTGGGTGATCCCGTTCATCCTCGACCCCGACACCAGCGAGCCGCTGCCGCGCACCGGCAGGCAGACCGGGCGTGCCGCCGTCTATGACTTCCTACTCAAGGCGCACTGGGGCGGTGCGATCTCCGGTGACGAGGTCACCATCGACTGGGACCTTCAGTGTCCGTGCGGCCAGACCAGCGTGGCCTTCGAGCATTCGATCATGCGCTACAGCGAGAAGGAGGGCGTCGACGACGACCGAATCACCTGTGCGGCAACGCACGAGGTGCACAACGAGGCCATCGACTTCATGAAGGGTGTTGATCTGTGAGCGCCGCCTACACGGTCCCGTTGTTCCTGCGCGGACAGGTGATCACCGACGACCTGATCTCCTTCGGAACCCGCAGTGGCCAGTCGCAGTTCGAGGCCCCCGACATGACGAAGCACGTCGAGCGGTTGCCCTTGACCAGCCCGGCCCAGATGGCCGACCTGTACGGTTTGTCGTTCGACGAGATCCTCGACGTGCTCGAGGCTTTGGGCAATGCGCTGGACTTCGACACCAACACCCACCTGCAGGAGGCCTATGAGGCGTCTCTGGTCGCCAACGTGCTGCCGGCGGAGATGCTACAGAACAGCTACCGGATACTGCGCCCCCTGTTCACTCGGGAGAACGTTCTCGAAGTCGCCGAAAGCCAAGTGGGACTGGACTACTTGAACGGGTGGGTACCACGCAAACTGCACGACGGTCGCGAGCTGCGGGTCCGGGCGTTTGGCTCACGCGTGCTGCACATTCCGGCCGGAAACGGTGGACTCGTGTCTGCAGTGACGATCTTGCGGTCGGTGATCACCCGGTCCGACGTCATCATCAAAGTGCCATCCAACGATCCGCTGACCGCGATCGCGATCGCGCGCACCCTTGCCGACGTGGCTCCCGATCACCCGATCACCCGACACCTGGTGGCGGGGTACTGGAAGGGTGGTGACGAGGCGGTCGAGGAGTTCCTGTACCAGCCGCGGCACGTCGAGAAGATCGTGGCCTGGGGCGGTTTGGCGTCAGTCAAGCACGTCACGCGCTACATCCAGCCCGGGCTCGAACTCATCGCACTGGACCCCAAGCGAAGCGCAACGATCATCGGTGCCGAGGCCTTCGCCGATGAGGAGACGACGCGCGAGGTGGCACGCCGCGCCGCGGTCGACATCGGTGTGGCCAACCAGGAGGGCTGTGCCAATGCACGGGTGATCTACGTGGTCAGCGGCACGGACCCGGCGGGTTTGGCGAACGCCAACCGGCTCGGCGAGATGATCTACGAGGAGCTGGTTTCGCTCCCGTCGTTCATCAGCACGCCGCCCCTGCTCCCGAACCGTGATCTGCACGAGCACCTCGAGTCGTCCCGACTGACCGACGACTTCTACCGCGTCATCGGCGGGGAGCGTCAGGAAGGGGCGATCGTGGTGTCGCAGTTCGACTCCCCGGTGGACTACTCGACGCTGCTGTCGGGTCGGGTGGCCAACGTCGTGCCCGTCGACAGCATCGACAAGGTCACCGAGGTCGTCAATGCCTATACCCAGACCATCGGTATCTATCCCGAATCGCTGAAGCGTCAACTGCGCGACATCCTTCCACTATTCGGCGCCCAAAGGCTCACCAGTCTCGGATACGCGTGCAGTGTGGCGATCGCCTGTCCCCAGGACTCGATCGAACCGATCCGGCGCATGTGCAAGTGGATCGTGGACGAAGAGTGCGAACCCGATGCGGTCATCCCGATCTGGCGGCTTGCCGGCGTCGACGCATGACACACATCGTCGACGAGGTCCTCTCGGGCGTGAACCTGACCGGGAAGGTTTGCGTCATCACCGGCGCCACCGGCGGACTGGGACTGGTGGCGGCGCGCGGGTTGGCGACCGCCGGCGCCACCGTTGCCGTCGCCGGCCGGGACCCGCAACGGCTTCGGTCGGCGGCTGATGCCATTGCGACCGAGACGCCTGCCGCGTCCGTCGAAACTGTCGAGCTGGAGCTGGACAGCTTGGCCAGTGTTCGTTCGGCCGCCGCTCAGATCAGCGCTAGATTCCCGCGCATCGACGTACTGATCAACAACGCGGGAGTGATGTTCACGCCCTTCGAGCGAACCCACGACGGCTTTGAGCTGCAGTTCGGGGTCAATCACCTCGGCCATTTCGAGCTGACGCGACGGGTGATGCCGCTGCTGCTGAACGCGGGGTCTGCGCGGGTGGTGAATCTCAGTTCCGACGGTCATCGGATCTTCGACATCGACTTCGAGGATCCCAACTGGGAGCAACGGCCGTACGACAAGTTCCAGGCCTACGGTGCGTCCAAGACGGCCAACGTTCTGTTCACGGTCGCGTTGGACGCGCGGTATCGCGACAGCGGGGTAAGGAGCTTCGCCGTTCACCCCGGCACGGTGGCCACCTCGCTGTCGCGTCACATGTCACGCGACGACATGAAGGCGATGATGGCGCTGGGCGCCGCTGACCGCGAGCCGTCCGCACCTCGTCCCAAGCTCGAGGTCATCTCGCCAGAACAGGGCGCGGCGACCTCCGTGTGGGCCGCAGTGTCCGACGAGTTGACCGGTCTTGGCGGTCTCTACCTCAAGGACTGCGCGGTAAGCGACAGCGCGATGCCCTATGCGACGGATCCTCTTCGTGCAGAACGGCTTTGGACGATCTCCGAACAGCTGTGCCAATCGACTGTGTCCCGGCCGAGTGCGTAGGCCGCCAGGCTTACCCAGCCCCCTCGACCTGCGCGGAGGGCACCGTCCACGAATTCGCCTCCGCGAGTTTCATCGGGATTGGGATCGCGCTCAGGTGGGGGTAGCGATGATCCGGGTGGCAGCGTCGACGGCGGTGGCGCGACGGTGCGCGATGAGGGTGGGGTTGTCCGTGACGGCGTGGGGGTCGGGCCAGTGCGCCCAGGCCAGGCCGATCCCGAAGAGAACGACCAGCAGCTCTGCCGGCTGCCAGGCGCGGTCGACGTGACCGCTGGCCTGGGCGGCTTCGATCGCAGCGATGGCCTGGGCGGGGATCGGTTCGCCGTCGGCGCGGGGTTCGTCCAGGACAAGGCCTTCCAGGTGTGCCCACGTGATCATGCGGAGGTGCTCGGGCCGTGCGCAGGCCAGGTCGTAGAGGTTGCCAACCCAGTCAGGGACGGCGTCGGGGCGCAGCGTGACCGCACGGAAGAACTCGCCGACATCAGCAGCGACCACTTCGCGGAAGAGAGCCTCCTTGTCGCCGAAGTGGGCGTAGAGGCGTTCCTTGCTGGCGTGCGCGGATCGTGCGATGCGGTCGATCCGGGCGCCGGCGAGTCCATACTGGGCGAACTCGGCTCGGGCTGCCGCGAGGATTTCGCCGCGCAGCTCGGTGGTGTTTCTCACAGGAGAATCATACCCAAACGAACTGGTTCGTTCGGTAATGTCGTGGCATCAGCGTGAAGCGATGACATGCGAAGAGGTTTCGATGGGTGAGGTGGTTTCAATGGACCCGGTGATTGCGGGGATGCCGCGGGGCGGCTGGGGGCGGTCATGACCACCGCGATGAACACCGACGCGATCATGAATCAACCCGGGCGAGTTCAGGCTTGGCGCCGTGTCGCAGAAGCGGTCGCCGATAGGGTCGGACCGCTCGTCGACCTCTCCCGGCCCTATGTCGACGGGTTGCAGAACCTGCCCCGCGATGGACGATTCCTGTTGGTGGGCAACCACACCCAGGGCGGTGCCGAGGCCTTCTTGATCCCGTACCTGGTGCGGCGCGCGATCGGCACCCGGGTGCGGCCCCTGGCCGACCGCGGCATGGGCCGCATGCGCGGCCCGGCCGCTGATCTGTTCGCCGCATGCGGGGTTGTCGTCGGAGCGCCGGAGACCGCCCGCGAGCTGATGCGCCATAACGAACCCGTTCTGGTGTTTCCCGGCGGCGGCCGCGAGATCCCCAAGTTCAAAGGCGAGGAGCACACCCTGCGCTGGCACGGCCGGTCCGGATTCGCCCGCCTGTCGGTCGAAAACGACTATCCGATCGTGCCCGTCGGGCTCGTCGGCGGCGACGACGTCTACCAGAGCCTGACCACCCGCGAGGGTCGGTGGGGCCGGCTGAGCCAGGGCCTGACCGAGAAATTGTCCGGTCGCACCGACATGGCGCTACCGCTGATGCATGGGATCGGCCCCACCCTGATTCCCCGGCCGCAGCGAATGTATCTGCGCTTCGCTGCCCCCATCGACACCACCAAACCCACACGGGTCTCGGAGGAGGAGTGGGTCGCCGCCATCAAGCAGAACACCCAGGAATCACTGGAGCAGACCCTGGCCGACCTCCTGGTCATCCGTAGTAGCGATCCCTACCGCGAGCTGAACCCACTGGCCTGGCGCACTGCGACCCAGCCGAACTGAACCATGACTCCCACATTCGCTGAGGTAGCCAAGGCCCGCTACATCCTGCTGACCACGTTCACCAAGGATGGCCGGCCCAAGCCGACCGCGGTCTGGGCCGCTCCCGACGGCGACCGCCTACTCGTCCACACCCAGGAAGACGCGTGGAAGGTCAAGCGGATCCGGAACACTCCGCGCGTCACCGTGGCGGCGTGCGACATACGTGGGCGGCCCAAGGGTGAGCCGGTCGAAGCAGTGGCGAAGGTCCTCGACAAGGCGGAGGCCGCGGATGTGCAGCGGGCGATCACGAAGCGCTACGGGCTATTCGGCCGGCTGTTCGACGTATACCTAAAGCTGAGCGGGTTGGATGAGAAAAGCGTCGGAGTTGAGCTCAAGGCCGTGTAGCTGACGCTTCGGGCCAGATCGGAGACGCCCGGTGGCTCTACCAGGCGGTCGCACCGCCGTCGACCGGGTAGTTGGCGCCTGTGATGTAGGACGCCCGGTCAGAAGCGATGAAGGCGACGAGCTCCGCGATCTCCTTGGGTTGACCGAAGCGCTTGAGAAGCGTCTTGCTGGTTACTGCGTCCCGGGCCGCCTGGTCGTTGCCGAGGTCGCGGTCGCTGGCCGGGGTCAGGAAGGGCCCGGGACTGATCGCCACCGCACGGATCCCATGGCGCGCGCCTTCAAGTGCTAACTGTCGCGTCATGGCGATGACGCCAGCTTTCGCAGCGGCGTGCCCGACCCACGGGGGGCTCTCTGCGGCGATCATGCCTGCGTGGGACGCAATGTTGATGATGACTCCGCCACCGCGCCGGACAAGGTGCGGCCATGCGAACTTCGAAACGAAGAAGGGAATGTCGAGTTCGCCGGTTATGGTCGCCCGCCAGTCATCGATGGAGAAATCGGGCATCGGCCCGAAGTACTGTATGCCCGCGTTGTTGCAGACCGCGTCGATCCCGCCGTAGGCGGAAACGGCGCCCTCAACCATCTTCCGCGCCTGTTCGGGGTCGGTGAGATCGATCGGCGCGATGCCAGTCATCTCACCGCCGGCACGATGTACGAGTTCGACCGTCTCGTTGTTGGCATCAATCTTGATGTCGCACCCGACAACCTGTGCACCTTCTCGGGCAAAGGTTTGTGCCGCGACGCGACCCAGACCTCCTCCGGTGCCGGTGATCAGCGCGACCTTCTTGTCGAGCATTCCCATAGCTTCCTCCTGGTCTCAACTGTCTCAGGACAAGTTGTTTCGACTATCGCAACGATGAAATTGCTGTCCCAGATCAGCCCGAGGGCGGTGAACGCGAACGTCGAGGTGCCTCCTTGGTCTCGCGCATCTTGGCGACAGGGCGACCCGCGGCGAAGATTGCGGCCTGGTTGACCATCCCGTCCGTTGCGTACGCACTGTGAGCCGCCGCCGCCGACGCGCTCCGCGCCTTCGTCGCCAATCTCGACGGTGTCGAAAGCCATATATGCGGCAGCGCCCCAGAGCGCGTGGTACGGACCAGACCAGTTTGGAGCGCCCGGGAGGCTGCTCGCGTCGGCACCGGCGCAGTTTGACGCTCGCGGCGTGGGCACTGGCGTGGGCACTAACGCCTCCTCAGATGAGGAGCTGGACTTCGTCGTTGTCCGCAGCGGTGGCGAGGCGGTGGTGGTCAATCTCGGATTTCGAACCGGCCGAGCGCCCTGAAGAGGTCCTCTGGATCGACCCGGGGGCAGCACCGCAGCGAGTGTTGGCTAGGGCGATCGCAGGATGACGATCGCGTTGTCGATCTTTTTGAAGGAGTTGAACGTCTCTGCGGGAACGCCGAAGACGGCGGACAACACCCGGGGTGGAAGCCTGCTGAGG
>NZ_JBOGDD010001170.1:0-13614 GCF_050701675.1 Mycobacterium sp.
GCTCCTTGAGCTCCACCTCGGTGGCAGCTCCGGCCTTGATCACCGCAACACCGCCGGCCAGCTTGGCCAGGCGCTCCTGCAGCTTCTCGCGGTCGTAGTCGGAGTCGCTGTTCTCGATCTCGGCACGGATCTGAGACACGCGTCCGGCGATGGCATCGGCATCACCCGAGCCACCGACGAGGGTGGTCTCGTCCTTGGTGATGACGACCTTGTCGGCCTTGCCCAGCAGCGCGACGTCGGCGGTCTCGAGAGACAGTCCGACCTCTTCGCTGATGACCTGGCCACCGGTGAGGATGGCGATGTCCTGCAGCATGGCCTTGCGGCGGTCACCGAAGCCAGGCGCCTTGACGGCGACGGACTTGAAGGTGCCACGGATCTTGTTGACCACCAGGGTGGAAAGGGCTTCGCCCTCGACGTCCTCGGCGATGATCAGCAGCGGCTTGCCGGACTGGATGATCTTCTCCAGCAGGGGCAGCAGATCCTTGACGGTCGACACCTTGGAGCTGACCAGGAGGATGTAGGGCTCCTCGAGGACGGCTTCCTGACGCTCTGCGTCGGTGACGAAGTAGCCCGAGATGTAGCCCTTGTCGAACCGCATGCCCTCGGTGAGCTCGAGCTGCAGGCCGAAGGTGTTGGACTCCTCGACGGTGATGACACCCTCGTTGCCAACCTTGTCCATGGCCTCGGCGATGAGGTCGCCGATCGACTGGTCACCGGCGGAGATCCCGGCGGTGGCAGCGATCTGCTCCTTGGTCTCGATCGCCTTGGCCGACGCCAGCAGCGTCTCGGTGATCTTCTCGACGGCCTTCTCGAAGCCTCGCTTCAGGCCGAGCGGGTTGGCGCCCGCCGCCACGTTGCGCAGACCCTCGCGAACGAGTGCCTGGGCGAGAACCGTTGCGGTGGTGGTGCCGTCGCCTGCGACGTCGTCAGTCTTCTTGGCGACTTCCTTGACCAGCTCTGCGCCGATCTTCTCGTACGGGTCCTCCAGCTCGATCTCCTTGGCGATGGAAACACCATCGTTGGTGATCGTGGGGGCGCCCCACTTCTTCTCCAGAACGACGTTGCGACCCTTGGGTCCCAACGTCACCTTTACTGCGTCGGCGAGGGCGTTGAGCCCGCGCTCGAGGCCACGGCGGGCCTCTTCGTCATACGCAATTGTCTTAGCCATTGCGAAGTGTTCCTCCGGATTAGGGATGGCACGATTCGTGGTCGGGCTCAGTGCCCGCGACGGACGACTGGAGTGTGCGACCGCAGTTGCGGCCCCAGTCTCACCGTCCCGACCTAGCACTCACCGATCGCGAGTGCCAGTGTCATTTTTAGCACTCGACCTGGTCGAGTGCAAGGTCGATGCGGTCGACCTACCGCGGACGCAACCCGTCCAGGACGATCTCGGTGACCCGCTCGGCCACGCCGGGGTTGTACCCCTGCATGGCCTGCGCGCCGACGATCAGCGCCTTCGCCTCGGGCACGGTGACGTCCGGTCGCGCGGTTCCCGCCTGCTGTGCGGCGGCCAGCAGATCTCCGAGCAGTCCGAGGAACTCCGCCTCTGCCTGCGGGGCGACGACGTTGACGTCGATGCCGTACCCGGCCATGGCCTGGACGAGGCTCATGTCGGCGGCACCCTGAGTCACCATCACCTTGATGAAGGAGTGCAACGCCTCACCGGGTTCGCCCGACTCGAGCAGGGTTCGGCCGGACGTCACCATCTGCTGCAACCGGTCCTGGACCACGGCGCCGAACAGCGCCTCCTTGGTGGGGAAATGCCGGTACACCGTGCCCGCGCCGACGCCGGCTCGGCGGGCGATTTCGTCGATGGGCACGGACAGCCCCTCGGCAGCCATCGTCTCGTAGGCGACGGCCAGGACGCGGGCGCGGTTTCGGGCCGCATCGGCCCGCATGGGCTTCTCCGGTTGAACCACGTCACACCTCCTGGCGAAACGGGGCGATCGTTCCGTATAGTCGAGTCAAACGGAGCGCACGCCCCGTTTGACCACATTCTAGGAGATCTCGTGACCAACTGGACCACCGCCGACATTCCCGATCAGAGCCGCCGCGTCGCCATCGTGACGGGCGCGAACACGGGGCTCGGCTTCGAAACGGCGAAGGCGCTGGCCGCCAAGGGCGCGCATGTCGTGCTCGCGGTGCGCAACCTGGACAAGGGCAAGGAGGCCGCTAGCAGGATCACGGGTGACGTCGCGGTCACCGAGCTGGATCTGACGTCACTGGACTCCATCCGCGTCGCGGCCGACGAGCTGAAGGCACGCTACGAAGCCATCGACCTGCTGATCAACAACGCCGGCGTGATGTGGACGCCCAAGTCGACGACCAAGGACGGTTTCGAGCTGCAATTCGGCACCAACCACCTGGGTCACTTCGCCTTCACCGGCTTGCTGTTGGACCGGCTCCTCCCGGTGGCGGGCTCGCGGGTGGTGACGGTCAGCAGCATCGGCCATCGCATCATCGCCGACATCCACTTCGACGATCTGCAGTGGGAGCGCAGCTACAACCGGGTCGCTGCCTACGGCCAGGCCAAGCTCGCCAACCTGCTGTTCACCTACGAATTGCAGCGCAGGCTCGCCCACCACGGCACGACGATCGCCGCGGCCGTACACCCCGGCGGGTCGGACACCGAACTCGCACGGCACCTGCCTGACTTCCTGGCACCTGCCTTCTCCCTGGTCAGCCAGTCTGCCGCGATGGGTGCACTGCCCACGCTGCGGGCAGCCTCCGATCCCGGCGTCCTCGGCGGCCAGTACTTCGGGCCCGATGGCTTCGGCGAAATGCGCGGTTACCCCAAGGTCGTGACCTCCAGCGACCGGTCCCACGACGCGGACCTGCAGCGCCGACTGTGGACTGTCTCCGAGGAACTGACCGGGGTGGTGTTCCCCACCGACTGATTGCGGCAGACTGGCGGCGTGTCACTGGTCGTGCCGCCGTATCCCCCGGCCCGCTATACGAAGTCTGAGCCGGAGGTGTCCGCGTCCCTGCGCCGCGGCGACGCGCCCGCCGACTACGACTCCTTCGGATTGGTGCAGTACCACTACCTCGCCAATCAGACGAAGACCGACGGTGACTACGGCCTGTACCGCGTCGACCTTGCGCCGAAGGCGGGCGGGCCGGGACCGCACTTCCACCGGGCCATGTCGGAGGCGTTCTTCGTGCTGTCCGGACGGATGAGGCTCTACGATGGCCGCGACTGGATCGACGGCAGCCAGAACGACTTCCTCTTCGTGCCGCCCGGCGGCGTGCACGGTTTCCGCAACGAGGCGGATGCACCCGCGTCGATCCTCATGCTGTTTGCTCCAGGAGCACCGCGCGAGCACTACTTCGAAGGCCTCGCCCAGCTCTCAGACCTGACCGACGACGAACGACGGGACTGGTTCATCGCGAACGACAACCACTTCGTTTGAGTGACACGCCGACTCGTCGGGTGACACGCCCAGCAGAAGTGCGCACCCGTAACCCCTTGCCCTAGACTGCCCTTCGATCAGTTAGGAGTCTTCGGGTGCAGGGTTATGCAGCGCCCAGCACCCAGGCGTTGCGGGGCTGGCAACGTCGGGCCATGGTGAAGTATCTTGGCGCCCGGCCGCGGGATTTCTTGGCCGTCGCAACCCCCGGATCGGGCAAGACCACCTTTGCGCTGCGCATCGCCGGCGAGCTGTTGGCCGACGGCACGGTCGAGCGGATCACGATCGTCGTGCCCACCGAGCACCTGAAGATTCAGTGGGCGCGCGCCGCCGCCGCGATCGGCCTGTCGCTGGACCCCAAGTTCAGCAACTCCAACGCGCAGAACTCCGACGAGTATCACGGCGTCGTCGTCACCTACGCCCAGGTGGCCAGCCATCCGGGCCGACATCGGGTGCGCACGGAGAACCGCAAAACGCTGGTCGTCTTCGACGAGATCCACCACGGCGGCGACGCCAAGAGTTGGGGTGACGCCATCCGGGAGGCGTTCGGCGACGCGACCCGAAGGCTCGCGCTGACGGGCACGCCGTTCCGCAGCGACGACAGCGCGATTCCGTTCGTGACCTACGAGCGTGGGCCCGACGGTCTGGAGCGCTCGCAGGCCGACCACGTCTACGGCTACGCCGAGGCGCTGGCCGACGGGGTGGTGCGGCCCGTCGTGTTCCTGGCGTACTCGGGTGAGTCGCGGTGGCGCGACAGCGCGGGCGAGGAGCACGCGGCCCGGCTTGGCGAGCCGCTGAATGCCGAGCAGACCGCCCGCGCCTGGCGTACGGCGCTGAACCCGGCGGGCGAGTGGATGCCCGCGGTGATCGCCGCCGCCGACACGCGGCTGCAACAGAAGCGTCAGCACGTGCCCGACGCGGGCGGCATGATCATCGCCTCGGACCAGACGGCGGCCAGGGCGTATGCAGGCCTATTGACCACGATCACCGGCGAGGCGCCGACCGTGGTGTTGTCGGACGATCCCGGTTCGTCGGACCGCATCACGGAATTCGCCCAGGGCACCAGCCGCTGGCTGGTCGCGGTGCGCATGGTGTCCGAGGGCGTCGACGTACCGCGACTGGCGGTCGGGGTCTATGCCACCAGCGCGTCCACGCCGCTGTTCTTCGCGCAGGCGATCGGCCGGTACGTCCGCTCGCGCAGGCCCGGCGAGACCGCGAGCATCTTCCTGCCGTCGGTGCCGAACCTGCTGCAGCTGGCCAGCGAGATGGAGGCGCAGCGCAACCACGTGCTCGGCAAGCCGCACCGCGAATCCCAAGGCGACGAGTTCGAAGAGTACGAGGAAAAGGCCAAGTCCGAGCCCAGCGAGATGGACAACGGCTTCGAGATGCTCGGCGCCGACGCCGAGTTGGATCAGGTGATCTTCGACGGCTCGTCGTTCGGGACCGCGACACCCGCTGGCAGCGACGAAGAGGCCGACTACCTCGGCATTCCGGGCCTGCTGGATTCCACCCAGATGCGAGACCTGTTGCGGCGCAGGCAGGAAGAGCAGTTGGACCGCCGCACCGCCGCCGGTGGCACGGTGCCGGTGAGGTCAACGACGCACGGGCAGCTGCGCGATCTTCGCAAGGAGCTGAACGCGCTGGTGACGCTCGCCCATCACCGCACCGGCAAGCCACACGGCTGGATCCACAACGAGCTGCGTCGCATCTGCGGCGGGCCGGTGGTGGCGGCGGCGAACTCCGACCAGATCGCCGCGCGCATCGAGGCAGTCCGGGCGTTGAAGGCGTAGGTCGTTCGGCCTCTCGCCGACACTCCGCAAGTTGCGGCGATTTTCCGCATATTTCGTAGTCTCGCGCAGTGCCACCGCCGTGCCTCGACACCAGGCGACTGTGATGCGCAGCCACGTGCGCGTTGCATCGTGGCCCAAAACACACATGACAAGTTCGCGGAACGGCACTATTTTGACGATGTCGAAGATAGTTGAGACCCGGGGGGGTTCATGGAATCGTCGATCCAACGAAGGCGCTGGCGATGGTCTCACTCAGCGACTTCTCGCGCATAGTCTCGGCCATCCACGCCGCCGCGATCACTCCGCACCACTGGATCGAGGCGATGGAGGCCGTGCGCGGTACATTCGGCTCGACCAGCGCTGGCATGATCACCGTCGACGGGACGAGTCGGGTGATCAATAGCGCCTACCTTCCACCGGATGCCGAACGGACCTACCGCGACCACTACCGCAGCATCGATTACGTGCTCGATGCGGTCGAACACGGGCCGGTCGGGCTGATTCGGGGTGGCGAGCCGCTCGTCGCGTTGAACGCGCGGTCGGAGTTCAACGCCGACTGGCTGCGTCCGCATCAGATGCAGGACGGCTTGTTCGTTCGCCTCACCGACGGGTCTCTGCCGACGTGCTTCCTCGTGGCCACTGCGAAGCGGGACGATCTCTTCGCGACGCGCGAACACATCGAACTGATCAGCGCACTGGTACCCCATCTGCAACAGGCGCTGAGTGCACAGGATCACCTGAAGGACTTGGTGCACGAGGCCGATGACCTCGCCGAGGCCGTCGACAGCATGCGGCACGGGGTGTTCGTCGTCGCGCCGGGATCGGCCGTCAGGTACCTCAACCGGATTGCCGAAGACATCGTCGCGGCGGGCGACGGGCCCCGGGTGCGATCGGGCCGCCTCGGGCTCGGACTTCCTTCGCTCGACGTGACGCTTCAGCAGATAATCTCGAATGCTTTGGGCTGCAATGATTCTCACGCTCGATCCGGTGGCTCACTGCTGTGCCCTCGGACCGAGGGGCGACGGTCGTACGTCATCCACGTCGTTCCGTTCACGTCATCCGGCCCAGACGGGGACCGACCTCGGGCGCTGGTGATCGTCATCGATCCGGAGCGCCAGGCCGAACCTCCCAGGGACCTGCTCAACCGCCTCTACGGGCTGACCAGAGCGGAGGCCGAGATCGCCCTGCGGGTATTGCGTGGCGATGGCCTCAAGCCGATCTCGGAGGAGATGTCGCTGTCCTTGGCGACGGTGAAGACGCACCTTCACCACGTCTTCTCCAAGACCGAAACCCACCGTCAGGCGGAACTGGTCCGGCTGCTGCTGACGATCGCCCCGTGACTCAACGGGCGGCCACCACTTCGGGTGCCGCTTCCGTGCGATGTCGGCGGCTTGCCCTCGCGACGTGAAATATGAAGGACGGCATCAACATTCGACTCGGCGGTTGTAACATCCCGGTCACCCGCAGGAACTCCTGGGTGACGAACGGATCCGACTCGGCGGCGGTGAGGACCCGGTCGAGCAGGGCATTGGTGACTCGTATCGAAAGCGGCGGTGTCCCCGGCACTTCCGGTAGCGCCAGGTCGGAACCGACCGCCGTCTGCCAGGCCACCCGGACCTTCTTCGCGACAGCGCGGTGGAAGCGCCTCGGCAGGTTGCCATCCCCGCGTCTCAGACAGTCCCTCAGAATCAGTGCCTCGATCGAGGCGACCGTCATGCCCTGGCCATAGATCGGGTTGAAGCTGCAGACTGCGTCGCCCATCACCACCAGACCGTCCGGAGTGAAGGCCATCCTGTCGTAACGCCGCCACCGGTTGGCCGGAAAGCGATGGATGCTGACGCCGGCCAGCGGCTCGGCGGCGCGGGCGGCCTCGAGGGCGTGTGCGGGTGTGAGCCCCACGCCGAAGTCCAGCAATTCCTCCCGATTCGATGGTGGCTCCAGGCCCCCCACCGTGCCCGCGCCCACCATCCACGTGTCCTTCTCGCAGAGGAACATGAAGAAGCCACGCGGGCGGCCCGGCTCGAACAGCTTGACGATCATGTTCTCGCGAAGGGTCCCGTCGGGTATTCGGACGGGCATGCTGGCGTAGCTGATGCGCACCGTGAGTTCGTCCTCGGGCGGCCTGCCGTAGCCGAGCCGGTCCAGGAACACCGGAGTACGTGAGCCGCGGCCGGTGGCGTCGACGACCAACTGCGCATGCAGGCTGGGGACCGAGCCGTCGGCATGCCGGTGAAGGATGACGCCGGTGATCCGCTCCCCCGACGGGATCAGGTCGACGACGTCGTGACCGTCGAGCACCGTCACGTTCGGAAGAGCACGCAGCCGACGGCGCACGTGGCACTCGAAGAACGGCCGGCTGGCGAAGTGGTTGATCAGCGAGTCGGGATCCGGAATGGTGCCCTGCTGCGTGAGCAGGTGCCCACCGAAGTCGACGCGGAAACGGGACAGGTCGCCGTCGGCCCATCGGTGTGCTCCGGCGGCGACCATCTCCGCAAGCAGACCTGGGAACAGTTCCTCGGCGATCTCACCACAGCGCGCCAGCATCACGTGGGGTTGCCGACTCTGCGGCACACCCCGCCTGGCCACCGATTCGTCGTTGAGCACGTCGCGTTCGACGACGGTGACGCGGTCGTAGAAGTCGCTGAGCACCCGGGCCGCGAGCAATCCCCCCATGCTCGCTCCGAGAACTACCGCATGCTCCCCGATTCGCGCCACCGCCGCCCCCCAGCGTCGGGGCCAACCCCCCGCTGGCCCCAAGCTCAATCAATCAGTCACGGCGAGGCGAAACATCATCCGAACGGTTGATCTTGACGCGGGACTACAGCCCGAGCAGTTCGGGGAGGTCGGCGACGGAGCCGATCACGTGATTGGGCTGCATCGCGAATTCATCTGCCGCCCAACGCTTCAACGTGTCCGGCCGGAACTTTCCCGTGCGTACCAGCACACCGGTCATCCCAACGACCTGCCCGGCGAGAACGTCGTTGTTGAGGTCGTCGCCGACGACGTACATCTCCTCGGGGTCGACGCCGAGTCTGCTCGCGGAGGCGAGGAACCCCTCCGGCGCGGGTTTGCCGACGGCGACGGCCTTGCGCCCGGACGTCTCCTCCATGCCGAGCAGGTACATGCCGGTATCGATGCGCAAGCCCGCGGCGGTGTTCCACGCCGTGCTGCGGTGCATCGCCACGACGGGCACGCCCTGGCACATCCAGTCGTAGACGCGGCTGAGCGTGACGTGGTCGTACTCGGATCCGGCTCCGCCGAGCAGGACGACGTCCGGGGTCTCGGGTTCGGAGCCGGCCACGTCGTGGGCGTAGACGACGTCGATGCCGGGCATGTCCTCGCCGATCTCCCCGCTGTTGACCAGGAAGCACGTGGCATCGGGATAGCGGTCACGGACGTAGTCGGCGGTGAGCACGGCGGCCGTGACGACCTCGTCGGAGCTGACGTCCATCCCGGCTTCGGTGAGCAGATCGGCGATCTGACGGCGGGTCTTGGTGGTGGTGTTGGTGAGGTAGGACCTGGCGATCTGATTGTCCGCGAGCACGCGCAACGTCTCTGCGGCGCCTGCGATGGGCTCCCAGGAAGTCACCAGAACGCCGTCGATGTCGAACAACACTCCACCGATAGCCATGCTGCCGAGGTTAAACGGCTAACCCACCAGCGCAAGTCGGGCCCGTCAAGAGTGAGCCCAGTCATTCTCGGCGACCCAGGGTGACGCAGCGACGGCGACGGACCAGGCGACCTCGGCGGGCACGTCGAGAACCCGGTAGCCCTTCACTCCCGCCGCGGTCGCCGCCACCAACGTGGCAACCCCGGCACGACGCTGGAAGAACGTCTGGCGCACCGTCCAGCCGATGATGCCCGCGGCGGCGATGCAGTCACGACGCCGGTCGACGCTCCCCGACCGCGCGACGAGCCAGCCGTCGCCAACACGGTGCCCAAGCCCGCGCGCCCGGTCGGCTGCCAGTAGCGCGGCGGCCACGGTCACCAAACCCCACGGCGCCCATGCCCAGAGCGGCACCGAGACGACGACCCCGGAGATCCCCATGGCGACGGCGAGGAGCGCGGGAAGCGTCAACGCCCGCGTCCAGCGCCTGCGGGTGGCGACGGGGCCGTGACGCCGCAGCTCACCGCGGACGACGTCGGGGCGGCCGATGAGTTCTGTGAGCACCGCCTCGGCCGTGACCAGGGGGCATGGCGGCAGCAGCAGCGACGCCTCACCCGCACCGTCGACGCCGGTCATCACCGCGTCCAGTCGCGCGCCGCCGAAGATTCGCACCAACAGGGGTTCACGGACCGTGCCGCCGCGTAGGCGCCGCATGTCGTAGGTGTGCTCACGCGCCCGGAGCAGACCATGCTGGAGATGCAGCACACCTTCGCCCGCGCCGTCGTCACGCCGGGACAGCACCAGGTTGCCGTACGTCACCAATGAGCGCAGGACCGACAGCAGCACCGACGCCGCCACCACGACGAACGCGCCGACGGCGACGGTGACGACGACGCCGAACCGCTCAGCCGCATCGAGGCCGTCCCTGGCCAGCCGCGAGTCCCCAAGCGCCGCAGCCGCTCCCGTCTGATAGACCACACCGACGGCGGCGGCGATCATCGCCAGCCCGGTGAAGCTCAGCGGGCTGTAGCGCAACCACGACGGCTGCCAGCGGGCAAGCACCCGGTCCGGCGTCGGTGTCTCGAGCCGTGCGGCGAGTGAGTCGGCCAGCAGGATCGCGCGAAGCCCCGGCACGTCCTCGGACAGCACCGCGTCGAGCGTGAACTCGGCGTCGCCCTTCGCCTCCTGACCGGTGCTGACCCTGACGACGGTCAGGCCGAGCAGCCGGTGCAGCACCCGGGCATCCGTCGAGACCGAGCGAATCCTGTTGCGGGGCAGCGAGAGAACCGTGCGTTGCAGCACGCCCTGCTTACGCTGAATCTGTTCGGCATCGATGCGGTAGGTGGTGGTGAACCACCGCGCGACGCCGAACACGACCAGGAGTGCCAGTACTGCGATCGACCACTTGGAGTTGCCCGTCGCCGACCCGAGCACGATCGACCCGATCAGCAACGGCAGTTGTCTCAGCACCTCGTGCACGGGATGGACCAGCAGCATCCGGGGACTCAACCGGAGCCACTGGGGTGTGGGAGCGGGCGGGGCCAGGTCCGTCACGTCGCGTCCCGGTCACCGATCGCGGCGACGTCGGACAGTTGCGCGACGATCCGATCGGCGACGTCGGAGTCCAGCGCGACGATGCGCACCGCGCCGGCAGACGATGCGGTCGTCACCGTGACGTCGGCGAGGCCGAACAGCCGGTCCAAGGGGCCGCGGTGGGTGTCGACGGTCTGCACCCGGGAGATCGGCGCGATGCGCCGCTCCTGCACCAGCCAGCCGGTCCTGGTGTAGACCGCGGGTGTCGCGGTCGCCAGCGAGACGTCCCAGCGGTGCACCCGGTAGCGCCACCACGGCGCCACCACCACGAACGTCACGATGCCGAGCACGGTCCCGACTGCGGCAACGACGTGCAGCCAGCCGAGCCGCGCGTCCACGACGAACCACACCACCTGCGCAACGGCGAGAAGCCCCCACGGGATCGCTGCGGCGATCGCCCACACCAGCGGGGCCTTGCGGCTCGGCGGATTCGTGGGGTCGATGAGTGTCACCATCGCTCTGAGTATGGTCTTGCCCATGAGCGCCAACACCAAGTGGACGGCCGCCGACGTGCCCGATCAGACGGGCCGGGTAGCCATCGTCACCGGCTCCAACACCGGCTTGGGCTACGAGACCGCCCTGGTCCTCGCCGACCGCGGCGCGCACGTCGTGCTCGCGGTGCGCGACGTCGAGAAGGGCAACGCCGCGGCCGCCAGGCTGGTCGGGCGGATACCGCGCGCCGCCGTCACCGTGCAGCCGCTGGACGTGGGCTCACTGCAGTCCATCCGCACCGCGGCGGCCGAGATCAAGAGTGCCTACCCCCGCATCGATCTGCTGATCAACAACGCAGGCGTGATGTACCCGCCGAAGCAGCTGACCAAGGACGGTTTCGAGCTGCAGTTCGGCACCAACCACCTCGGCGCCTTCGCGCTGACCGGCCTGCTTCTGGAGAACATGCTGTCCGTCGAGGGGTCGCGGGTCGTCGCGATCGCGAGCGTCGCGCACCGCATCCAGGCCGCCATCCACTTCGACGACCTGCAGTGGGAGCGCAGCTACAACCGCGTCGCCGCCTACGGCCAGTCCAAGCTGTCCAACCTGCTGTTCACCTACGAGCTGCAACGCCGGCTGGCTGCCAAGAGCGAGCCGACCATCGCCGTGGCCGCGCACCCAGGCCTGTCCAACACCGAGCTGATGCGCCACGTCCCTGGTTCCGGGCTGCCGGGCTTTCGTCAGGTGTTCGGCCTCGTCACGAACAGTCCGGAGATGGGCGCGCTGGCCACGCTGCGCGCCGCGACCGATCCCGACGTGATCGGCGGTCAGTACTACGGGCCCGACGGGTTCCGCGAACTGCGGGGTCATCCGAAGTTGGTGGAGTCGAGCAGGCAGTCGCACGACCAGGACGTCCAGGGGCGGTTGTGGAGCGTCTCCGAGGAGCTCACCGGGGTTACCTACCCGGTATGAGATCCGTCGAGGAACACCAGCGCGTCGTCGCTGGGCTGATCACTCCCCGCGAGCCGGTCACCGTCGCCGTCGGTGACGCGCTCGGCCTCGTCCTGGCGACCGACGTCGTCGCGCCACTGTCGCTGCCGGGGTTCGACAACTCGGCCATGGACGGGTACGCCGTCGTGGCCGAGGACGTCGAGAACGCATCGGCGGAACAGCCGGTGCGATTGCCGGTGACCGAGGACATTCCCGCGGGCCGGACGGACCAGCTGGTGCTGGAACCTGGGACCGCCCACCGGATCATGACGGGCGCTCCGCTGCCCTCCGGAGCGACGGCGGTCGTCCCCGTCGAGGCCACCGACGGCGCCACCGACACCGTGTCGATCCGGGCGAGCGCCAGACCAGGCCAACACTTCCGACGCGCTGGCGAGGACGTCACCGCGGGTACGACGGTGCTGCAGGCCGGGCAGGTTCTCACCCCCGCCGCGCTCGGGCTGGTTGCCGCCCTCGGGCTCGGCGAGCTCGAAGTCGTTCCGCGGCAACGTGTTCTGGTGATGTCGACGGGATCGGAGCTGGTGGCCCCCGGCACCCCGCTGGAACCGGGCCAGATCTACGAGTCCAACGCCGTCATGCTGGCAGCCGCGGTGCGCGACGCGGGCGCCGACGTGCTGACGTCGTCGATGACCGACGACGACGTCGACAGGTTCCGCGCCGCGCTGGAATCCCACGCCCGCGACGCCGACCTGATCATCACCACCGGCGGGGTCAGCGCGGGCGCCTACGAGGTCGTGAAGGACACGCTCGGCGACGAGGTCGAGTTCGTGAAGGTCGCCATGCAGCCGGGGATGCCGCAAGGCGCGGGTTCGGTGGCGGGCACACCGATCATCACGCTGCCCGGAAATCCGGTCAGCGCCTTGGTGTCCTTCGAGGTCTTCATCCGGGCACCGCTTCGCGCCGCGATGGGACTTCCCCGCCCGCAACGGCAACGGCTGGACGCGACCCTCACCGAGGATCTGACCTCGCCGCGCGGAAAGCGTCAGTTCCGGCGCGGCGTGCTGAGCCCCTCCAACTCCGGGCAGGCCACGGTGACGAGCTACGGCCCACCCGCCTCGCATCACCTCAGGTGGCTGGCGTCGGCGAACTGTCTGCTCGAAATCGGGGAGGACGTCGTGGAGTTGGCCGCCGGTTCACCCGTGCGGGTATGGGATCTGACCTGAACACCGGTGACGACGACGTAGAATCGGGGACCCATGGCCAGACCCGCGCGACCCGCCAACGCTGCCAACGAGTCCGAGATCTCCCGACTGGTTGAGCTGTTCCGCTCCACTATTCCCCCCGTTCACCCCGCAGGCCTGCCGTTCATCGCGGGCGGTCTCGCCGCCGCCGCCGCGGGACGCCGGCATCGGTGGCTGCGCAATGTGGGCCTCTCCGCGGCCGGCGCGTGCGCCCTGTTCTTCCGGCACCCGCCGCGCGTGCCCCCGAGCAGGCCCGGTGTCGTGGTGGCTCCGGCCGACGGCCGCGTCACGCTGATCGAGCGGGTGAGCCCCCCTGCCGAGCTCAACATGCCCGACGTGCCGATGACTCGGATCAGCATCTTTCTTTCGGTGTTCGACGCGCACGTGCAACGCACCCCGGTCGCGGGCGAGGTCGTCACCATCAAGTACCGACCCGGCAAGTTCGTCTCGGCTGAGCGCGACCAGGCCAGCGAGGTCAACGAGTGCAACAGCGTCTGGTTCCGCACCGCCGAGGGAGTCGACGTCGTCGCCGTCCAGATCGCTGGACTCGTCGCGCGCCGGATCGTCTGCTCGGCGCGCATCGGTGACAAGGTCTCTCT
>NZ_JBOGDD010001171.1:0-11743 GCF_050701675.1 Mycobacterium sp.
CCAAGGTGAAACTCCGCGGCGTCCAGGTCGGGGTCGTCGGATCCATCGGCGAAGAGAACAACCTTGCGTCACTCAACCTGAAGATGGATCCCGGCCCCTTCCAATACCTGCCAAGCAACGTCGAGGCCGAGATCAAGTCGAGCACCGCCTTCGGCGCGAAGTACGTCAATCTGGTCGTGCCCTCGGATGGTGCGAGTCCCAAGCCTCTTGCTCCCGGCGCCGTCCTGCAGTCCCGCAACGTGACCGTCGAGGTCAACACCGTGTTCGAGAACCTGCAATCCGTGGTCCACGCCATCGATCCCGCGAAGCTGAACTCGGTGCTATCCGCGGTCGCGGACGCGGTCCGCGGCAAGGGCGAGGTCATCGGCCGGGCCATCACCGATGCCAACGACGTCCTGCTCGCCGTCAACCCCAGGATGCCGACCGTCAAGCGGGACTGGCAGCTGTTCGGTCAGACCGTCGGGGCGTATTCGGATGCGGCGCAGAACATCCTGTCCATCCTGGACTCGTTCTCGAAGACCAGTGGAACCCTCGCGAACAATGCCAACGCGCTCGATTCGCTGCTGCTGTCCGCGGTGGGATTCTCACAGTCTGGCATCAACGTGATCGGCGGCAACCAGCCCAACCTGGTCCGTTCTCTGAACACACTGGAGCCGACGACCGCGCTGTTGTTGAAGTACTCGCCGTCCTACACCTGCCTGTTCCAGGGCGCCCTGTGGTTCCTCGATCACGGTGGCCGGGATGCCCTGGGCGGCAACGGAAAGTCCGTCATCATGGACGCTGCGCTGCTGTTCGGTGACGACTCCTACCGCTACCCCGACAACCTGCCCAAGACCAACGCCACCGGCGGACCCGGCGGCCGGCCGAGCTGCGGCTCGCTGCCCGACGTGAGCAAGAACTTCCCGGTCAAGTCATTGATCACCGACACTGGCTGGGGTACCGGTCTGGACGTCCGGCCCAACCCCGGTATCGGATTCCCCGGCTATGCCAACTACCTTCCCGTCACCAAGGGCACGCCCGAGCCCCCGAGGGTCCGCTACCAGGGTCCGCCCGCGCCGGGACCGATTCCCTATCCGGGGGCGCCGCCCTATGGAGCACCCGAGTATGGGCCGGACGGAACGCCGCTGTATCCGGGCGTTCCTCCTCTGCCGGTGACGCCGCCGCCACCGGCACAGGGAGCGCCGTGAAGAGAAAGTCCATCGCGGGCACCTCGGCGCGGGTCGCGCTGTTCACCGCGATCTGCCTGGTCTTCATGTTCGCCCTGGTAACGGTGTTCGGGCAGTTCAGGTTTGACCCCAGAACCACGTACAGCGCTGTGTTCACCAACGTTTCGGGCCTCAGGGGCGGGAACTTCGTGCGCATTGCCGGTGTCGAGGTCGGGAAGGTCAGTGACCTGACCCTGCAGAAGGACGGCACCGTCACGGTGAAGTTCGCCATCGACAAGGACCTGACGCTGACCGAGGGCACCAAGGTCGTGGTGCGATACGAGAACCTCATCGGCGACCGCTATCTCTCGCTCGAGGACGGTCCGGGCCCGGTCCGGAAACTGACTGCGGGAGCGACGATTCCACTGACCCGGACATCGCCCGCACTCGATGTCGATGCGCTCATCGGCGGGTTCCGTCCACTGTTCCGCGCGTTGGATCCCGACCAGGTGAATGCGCTGTCGGGTGCGCTGCTGAAGGTGTTCCAGGGCCAGGGCGGCACCGTGGCATCGGTGCTGGCGCAGACCTCGGCGCTGACCACCACGCTGGCCGGCCGCGACCAGCTCATCGGTGACGTCATCACCAACCTGAACACCGTGCTCGGCACGTTCGCCGCTCGCGACGACCAGTTCTCCTCGGGATTGGACAAGCTGTCACAACTGGCTCAGGGCCTGGCCGACCGCAAGGCCGACATCGCGACGGGGGTGGCCTTCGTCAACGCCGCAGCCGGCTCCGTCGCCGACCTGTTGACGGTCGCACGCCAGCCGATCAAGGACACCGTGCAACAGACCGACCGATTCGCGGGTCAGGTCGAGGCCGACCACGCCTTCGTCGACGATCTGGTCAAGACGCTTCCCGACGCCTATCAGGTGCTGGCGCGCAACGGGCTCTACGGCGACTACTTCGGGTTCTATCTCTGCGATCTGGTGCTCAAGGTCAACGGCAAGGGCGGCCAACCGGTGTTCATCAAAGTGGCAGGCCAAGATTCGGGACGGTGCACGCCAAAATGAAGCGACCCACGATCAAACCACTCGGTGAGCGCAACAAGGTGGCCGTCGGCGTGGTTGGGACTCTCATCCTGGTTGCCCTGGTGGTCGCCGCGTTCTCCTACGACAAGCTGCCGTTCATCAAGCGCACGTCCGACTATTCGGCCTACTTCACCGAGGCGGGCGGCATCAAGCCGGGCAGTGAGGTGCGGGTGTCGGGCCTCGAGGTGGGAAAGGTCTCCGACGTCACCCTCGACGGTGACAAGGTGCTCGTCGACTTCACGGTCCGCAAGGACGTCGCGCTGGGTGACCGGACCGAGGCCGCGATCAAGACCGAAACCGTCCTCGGCACGAAGATGCTCGAAGTGACCCCCCGCGGCGACGGCAACCTGGCGGGCATCATCCCAGTCGAGCGGACCACCTCCCCCTATGACCTGCCAACGGCGTTGGGGGACCTGACCACCGCCATCAGCGGCCTTGACACGACCCAGCTCTCGGCGTCGTTGACGACGCTGGCGGATACCTTCAAGGACACCCCGCCCGATCTGAAGATCGCGCTGGAGGGGGTGGCGCGGTTCTCCGACACCCTCAACGGGCGCGACGCTCAACTCCGCAATCTACTGGCCAATGCCAACAAGGTGACCGGTGTGCTCGGCAAGCGCAGCGATCAGATCGCCAGCCTGGTGGTCAACACCAATGCGCTGCTGGCTGAGCTTCTCGCACAACGCGATTCCCTCGACGCCCTGATGAACAACCTCACCACGGTGTCTCAACAGATCTCCGGTCTGGTCGCCGACAACCGAACGCAGCTCAAGCCCGCCGTCGACAAGCTGAACGGTGTGCTGTCCATCCTGGACACCCACAAGGCGGAACTGCAGAAGACCCTCTCGCTGCTGCGGCGGTACGCGATGTCGTTCGGTGAGGTGCTGGGAGCCGGTCCGTTCTTCAAGGCCTCGCTGGTCAACCTGATTCCCGGCCAGTTCGCCCAGCCGTTCATCGATGCGGCGTTCTCGGATCTGGGTCTCGACCCCAACACGAAGCTGCCGTCGCAGCTGGTCGACCCGCCGACCGGTCAGCCCGGTACCCCGCCACTGCCGATGCCCTTCCCGCGGACTGGCCAGGGTGGAGATCCGAATCTGACTCTGCCCGACGCGATCACGGGCAAGCCAGGCGATCAGGGATGTGGCCCGTCCGGCCTGCCGCTGCCAGGACCCACCGGCTGCTACCCCTACCGGGAGCCGCTGCCTGCGCCGCCGCCCGGTGGGCCACCGCCCGGTCCGCCCGCCGAGTCAAGTCCGGTCTCCTCGGCCCCTGCGCCGTCACCGAGCCCGGTCTACCTCCCGGCGCCCAACGAAGTGCCGCCTTCTGGCGACGGGGGGCAGTGACCATGTCAGCACGCACGGCCCGGATCGCGACCGCGGCGAGCCTGGTGGTGATCCTCGCCATCGGCATATCGGTGGTGGCCACACCATGGTGGAACCGTGTCAGCAATGACACCTTCACCGCCTACTTCGCCAATGCCAACGGCCTGTACACCGGTGACGAGGTTCGAATCCTCGGCGTCGCCGTCGGACGCGTGGACGCGATCGACCCGCAGCCCGACAACACGAAGGTCACCTTCTCCGTCGACGCCAAGTACCCGGTGCCCGCCGACGTCAAGGCCGCGATCCTGTCGCCGTCGCTCGTCAGCGCCAGGGCCATCCAGCTGGTCCCGGCGTACACCGGCGGCCCGAAGCTGGCGACCGGCGCTTCCATTGCGCAGGACCGCACCGCGGTTCCCGTGGAGTGGGACGACTTCCGCGCGCAGCTGGAGAAGCTCACGGACTCCCTGCAGCCCACCGCCCCAGGCGGATCGAGCGCCGTTGGCGAGTTCATCAACTCCTCGGCAGCCAACCTGCGCGGGGAGGGTGACACCGCTCGCGATACGGTAATCAAGCTGTCGCAGGCAGTTTCGGTGCTCGGCGACCACAGCACGGACATCTTCAGCACGGTCCGCAACCTCCAATTACTGGTGTCGGCTCTGTCGTCGAGTAGTGACCTGCTCGCCGCGTTCAACGAAAACCTGGCCGACGTGACCACCGTGTTGTCCAACACTCCCAATGAGTTCGCCAACGCCACCAAGGGTCTCGACGGCGCGGTGTCCGACATTCGCGGTTTCGTCGCGGACAACCGCGAGGGCATCGGAGTGGCGACCGACCATCTCGCGGCCGTCACCCAGGCGCTCAACGACAGCCGCGCCGACGTCAAGCAAGTCCTGCACATCGCACCGACCGTCTTCCAGAACTTCATGAACATCTACCAGCCCGCGCAGAGCGCGGTCACCGGCATCCTGGCCCCCGTCAACTTCGCCAACACGGTCCAATTCATCTGCAGCGCAATCCAAGCCGCCTCGCGGGAGAACTACGAGCAATCGGCGAAGCTGTGCATCCAGTACCTGGCGCCGATCATCAAGAACCGCCAGTACAATTTCCCGCCATTGGGTTTCAATCCGTTCGTAGGGGCGGCGGCGCGGCCCAACGAACTCACCTACAGCGAGGACCGGCTGCGTCCCGACGCGCTGCCGCAGGCCCCACTGCCCGCCGAGGCCGGCACGCCGACCGACCCCAGCCAGGGACTGCCCGGCATGATGGTTCCGCCCGCTCCCCAGTCCGACGGCCCGCCGTGAGGCGCCAACTCGTCGCGGCGCTCGTCGTCGCATGCCTGTCCCTTGTCCCGGGCTGCCAGTGGCGCGGGCTGAACTCGCTGACCCTGCCTGGGACAGAAGGAGGCGGTGCCGGTTCTTACACCATCCAGGCGCAGCTGCCGGATGTCGTTGTGATTCAACAGAACACCCGGGTGCGGGTCGCGGACGTCAACGTCGGCAACGTCACGAAGATCGAGGTGCAGGACTGGCACGCGTTGGTGACCATGCGCATCGACGGTGACGTGCATCTGCCAGCCAACTCCACCGCCAAGGTCGGACAGACCAGCCTGCTTGGCTCCATGCACATCGAGTTGGCACCGCCGACCGACGAGGCGCCCCAGGGCGCGCTCAAGGACGGTTCGGTCATTCCGCTGGCCCGTGCCGGCACGTATCCCACCACCGAGCAGACATTGGCTTCGGTGGCGATCCTGCTCAACGGTGGTGGCCTGGGGCGGCTACAGGAGATCAACCAGTCCTTCGCCACCGCGCTGAGAGGCCGCGAGGACGACATGCGCAGCCTGCTGACCCAGCTGGACACCTTCATCGCGCAACTCAACGACCAGACCGACGACATCATCTCCGCCACCGAGAAACTCAACGCGTTGGCCGGGCAGGTGGCGGCGAAGGACGACACCGTGGACAAGGCGCTGACCACGATCCCGCAGGCGCTGGCCGTGCTGGCGGACGAACGCACCAAGATCGCGGACGCCGTCGACTCGCTCGGCAAGTTCAGCGCCATCGCCACCTCGACGGTCAATCAGACCAAGGACTCGCTGGTGCAGAACCTTCGCAACATCGCGCCGGTGCTGCGGTCCCTTGCCGACGCCGGGCCGGCTCTGACCAAGGGTCTGGACTTCCTCTCGACCTACCCCTGGGTGAAGAGCACCCTGGCCAACTGGTTCCGGGGCGACTTCGCGAACATCAGCCTCGTGGTCGACCTGACCCTGAGTCGGCTGGACAGCAGCCTGTTCACCGGGACCAGGTGGGAGGGCAACCTCACCAAGCTCGAACTGCAGTGGGGCCGAACGATCGGCCAGATGCCGAGCCCCTACACCGCGGAGAACCCTCTGATCGCGCCCTATCACTTCGGGGGTTACTGACATGCTGCGGCTGTCGCGCCGAGTGTGGATACAACTGGCGATCCTCGGCACGGTGACGATCGTCGCCTGCGGCATCATGGCATTCGGCTTCGTGAAGGTGCCTGCGCTGCTCGGGATCGGCCGCTACGAGGTGACGCTGGATCTCGCCGCCACCGGCGGGTTGTACGCCACGTCGGTGGTCACCTACCGCGGCGACGAGATCGGCAAGGTCGCCTCGATCGAGGTCACCAGAGACGGCGTTCGGGCCGTCCTCGACCTCAAGACCGACACCCCCGTCCCGTCCGACGTCACCGCGGCGGTACACAGCCGCTCGGCCATCGGCGAACAGTTCGTCGAACTCACCCCGAAGCGGGACAGCGCCGCAAGGCCGCTGCGCGACGGCGACGTCATCCCGGTCGGCAGGACGCAGATACCCGCCGACATCGGCAGCCTGCTCGATGCGACGAACACGGCGCTGCAGGCGATCCCGCAGGACAACCTGCGCACCGTCGTCGACGAAGCGGCCAAGGCCGTCGGCGGGCTTGGACCGGAGCTGACGCGCATCGTCGACGGGTCCACCGCGCTGGCCGCCGATGCGGGGAAGACTATCGATCCGCTGACGACCCTGATCGACCAATCGCCACCGGTGCTCGATTCGCAAGTGCAGACGTCGGATTCGATCGCTCGGTGGGCGGCGCGCACCGCGTCGATCACCGGTCAGCTCAAGGCGCAGGACACGGCCTTCGCGGACCTGTTGCAGCAGGGCGCCCCGGCGCTGAACGAGAGCAAGGCGCTCTTCGACCGGGTGGCCCCCGCCCTGCCGGTGCTGCTGGCGAATCTGGTCAGCCTCGGCGACATCGCGGTGACCTACCGCGCCGACCTCGAACAGCTCCTTGTCCTCTACCCGCAGGGCACAGCCGTCATGTCGGCGATCGCCGTCGCGGACTCCGGCACCAAGCAGGCGTACAAGGGCATCTACCTCGACTTCAATCTCAACCTCAACCTTCCGCCCCCGTGCAACACCGGATTCCTGCCCGTCCAGCAGCAGCGTTCGCCGTCGGACCAGGATTACCCCGACCGCACCAAGGGCGAGTTGTACTGCCGGATTCCGCAGGACTCCGGCCTCAATGTCCGTGGTGTGCGCAACATTCCGTGCGAGTCCAATCCAGCCAAGCGGGCGCCGACGGTCGAGCTGTGCGAGAGCGACCAGCAGTACGTGCCACTGAACGACGGTTACAACTGGAAGGGCGACCCGAACGCGACGCTCTCGGGGCAGAGCGTGCCGGAGCATCCACCGGGCGCGCCCGCGCCGCCCGGTGCAGCTCCACCGCCGCCGCCCGCGCCGCCGATCGCCGCGGTTCCGTACGACCCGGCGACCGGCGACTACATCGGCCCCGACGGAAAGCGTTACACCCAGTCGGATCTGGCCAACCCGTACCACCGGACGTGGCAGTCGATGCTGGTGCCGCCAGTACCGCCCGCCCCACCGGGCTGAACGCCGAGCGTGAACGTCACGACGGTCTGAGCGCGCGTAGCGTCGTCAGATTCACAATGGGCGCGTTATTTCTTTTCGCGCCAAGCTCTTTCGAAGGGTAGCCGCCAGGCGTTCGGTGCGATGAGTTGATGGATGGCGTTCGGACCCCAGGTGCCCGGCTGATAGGACTTCACCGGCGGTGGGTCCTCCAACAGTTGTGTCGAACGCTCCCACAGCGATTCGATGCCCTCCGCGGTGGTGAACAGCGTGTGGTCACCACGCATCGCGTCGAGGATCAGACGCTCGTAGGCTTCGAGCACGTCGCCGAGCGACTCGGTCTCCTGGGTGGAGAACTGCATGGACATCTTGTCGAGCTTCATGCCGGGGCCGGGCCGTTTGCCGTAGAACGACAGCGATACCTTGGACGCGTCGGCCAGGTCGAACGTGAGGTGATCCGGTCCTTGGGAGCCGACACCCGAGCCGGCCGGGAACATGGTGCGCGGCGCCTCCTTGAAGGCGATCGAGATGATGCGCATGCCCTCTGCCATCTTCTTGCCGGTGCGGAGGTAGATCGGCACCCCGGCCCAGCGCCAGTTGTCGATGCCGACCTTCAGCGCGATGAAGGTCTCGGTGTCGGAGTCGCGTGCGACGCCCACCTCGGTGCGGTATCCGGCGTACTGGCCGCGGACCACCTCGTTGCAGTGAATCGGAAGCATCGAACGGAAGACCTTGTTCTTCTCTTCGCTGATGGCGCGCGGTTCCAACGCGGTCGGCGGTTCCATCACCACGAAGGCCATCACCTGCAGAAGGTGGGTGACCACCATGTCCTTGTACGCGCCGGTGCTCTCGTAGAAGTTCGCCCGCTGGTCCAGGCCGAGCGTCTCCGGGATGTCGATCTGGATGTGGTCGATGAAGTTGCGGTTCCAGATCGGCTCGAAGAGACCGTTGGCGAAGCGGAACGCCAGGATGTTCTGTGCGGCCTCCTTGCCGAGGAAGTGATCGATGCGGAAGATCTGCCGTTCGCGGAACGTCTCGTGCACGAAGTCGTTGAGTTCAACGGCGCTGGCGAGGTCAGTGCCGAACGGCTTCTCCATCACCACCCGTGAGCGTTCCACCAGGTTCGCTTCCCTCAGCATGGTGATGACGGCCCGCGCGGCCTTCGGCGGAACCGAAAGGTAGTGCAGCCGTCTGGTTTCCGGCCCCAGTTCGCTCTCGGCGGCCGCCACGGCCGCGGCCAGCGCCTCGGGGCCCGCGCCCTGCGGCACGTAGGAGATCCGGCTGGCGAAGTGATCCCACTGATCCTTGGTGAGCTTGTGCGTGCCGAACGCGTCGACGGCCTCCTTCGCCAGCTTCCGGAAATCGTCGTCGGTGAGCTGTTCCAGCGACGTCCCGACCACCCGGATCTTGGGTGCGAGGGAGGACTGGATGAGGTAGGCCATGCCCGGCAGTAGCTTGCGCTTGGCCAGGTCGCCGGTCGCGCCGAACAGGACGATGACGTGGGGCGCGAGCGCTTCCTCATCGCGTCGGCCCGGACGGGCACCCGCTGCCGGATGGGCGATGGTCTGCGCTGTCTCGGTGGTCACGCATGCGATGTTTCCACCCCGAGGTAAACAGCGCAGGTTTCGACGCAGAAAGCGCTCGACGCGCGTCACCCGCTGGTTACTGTCGCGGCATGGCAACCAGTGATTCGCGCGAAGTGGTCATCGAAGCAACGCCCGAGGAGATCATCGACGTCATTGCCGACGTCGAGGCGACACCGGATTGGTCACCGCAGTACCAGAAGGCCGTGATCCTCGAGACCTATCCCGACGGACGGCCAAAGCAGGTCGAGATGACGGTCAAGGCCGCGGGCCTGACCGACAAGATGGTGATCGAGTACACGTGGACCGACAGCAGCGTGACGTGGACGCTGGTGTCGTCCGGTCAGCTCAAGGCGCAGGACGCCGGCTACACCTTGACACCCGACGGCGACAAGACCCGAGTCAGGTTCGACATGGCCATCGACCTGTCGATACCGATGCCTGGCTTCCTGCTCAAGCGCACCCTGAAGGGCGGGATGGAGACGGCCACCGACGGCCTGCGCAAGCAGGTCCTCAAGGTCAAGAAGGGTTGAGCACGGGACCCCTGGCCGGGGTGCGAGTGATCGAACTGGGTGGCATCGGACCAGGACCGCACGCGGCGATGATGCTCGCCGACCTGGGTGCCGACGTGGTGCGGGTGCGCAGACCGGATCCGGGCGAACGAGGCGACGGGGCGAGGAGACCGCTGACCATGCCTGCCGAGGGCGTCGACCTGCTGCACCGTGGCAAGAGAATCGTCGACCTCGACGTCAAGAACGATCCCCAGCTGCTGCTGGACTTGGCGGCGAAGGCCGACGTGCTGCTGGACTGCTTCCGCCCCGGCACCTGTGAACGCCTCGGCATCGGGCCGCAGGACTGCGCAGCGGTCAACCCGAGGCTGGTCTTCGCCCGCATCACCGGGTGGGGCCAGGACGGGCCGCTGGCGAAGACCGCGGGGCACGACATCAACTACCTCTCGCAGACCGGCGCTCTCAGCGCCATCGGCTACCGCGACCGGCCGCCGGTGGCGCCGCTGAACCTGGTCGCCGACTTCGGCGGCGGGTCGATGTTCGTCGTCCTCGGCATCGTCGCCGCGCTCTACGAGCGGGAACGGTCCGGCCAAGGACAGGTGATCGACGCGGCGATGGTCGACGGTGTCAGCGTTCTGGCGCAGATGATGTGGACCATGAAGGCGACGGGTTCGCTGAAGGATCAGCGCGAGTCGTTCCTGCTCGACGGCGGTGCGCCGTTCTACCGCACCTACGAGTGCTCGGACGGCAAGCACATGGCGGTCGGATCGATCGAGCCGCAGTTCTTCGCGCAGCTGCTCGACGGCCTCGGTCTGACACCCGACGAGGTACCCAACCAGTTCGACCTCGGTCGCTACGACGAGATGAGGGCGATCTTCACCGAGCGCTTCGCGAGCCGGAGCCGCGACGAGTGGTCCGAGGTGTTCGCGGGCACCGACGCGTGCGTGACACCCGTGCTGACCTGGACCGAAGCCTCGACCAACGAGCATCTCGCGGCGCGGTCGACGATCGTGACCAGGGACGGCGTCGACCAGGCCGCGCCCGCTCCGCGGTTCTCGCGCACCCCGGCGGGCCCGGTCGGCGCTCCCCCCGCCGGCACCACGCCACTGGGTGACGTCGGCTGGTAGAAAGAGTTAGCTGACCAAAGTGTTGCATGAGCACGCGGCGTTAATTACATTTGCTCCATGGCCATGAGAGCGTCGCGGGAGATGGTGTTCGACGCCTCGCCCGAGGCGATCCTCGACGCTCTCGCCGACATGGAGGAAGTGCCGTCGTGGTCGACGGTGCATCAGCGCGTCGAGGTGCTCGACCGATATCCGGACGGCCGCCCGCACCACGTCAAGGCGACCCTGAAGCTGATGGGCGTCACCGACAGGGAGGTCCTGGAGTACCACTGGGGCCCGGACTGGGTGGTGTGGGACGCCGAGGACACGTTCCAGCAGCGTGGTCAGCACGGCGAGTTCGTCCTCACCAGATTGGGTGACCAGACGCGGGTGCGGTTCGATCTCATCATCGACGTCGCGGCGCCGATCCCTGAGTTCCTGGCCAGACGGGCCAAGAGGATCGTGCTCGACTCGGCGATCGAGCGGCTGCGGTGTCGGGTGACGCGCACCTGCGGCTGACTTCTTCTGCGCACGGCGATTCGAAGGGAATGCGCTCGTCGCGACGGTCGGTTGTGGTGAAGATGCCCACCGGAGTAGTTCTCAATGCCAGTCCGACCGCTACCAACCTCGTCGACGACGTCGTCGAACAGGCCCGCCGCGCCTTCGACGTCGGCGTCCGTCAGATCTGGCTGGCGCAGCGGTTCGACTACGACGCGATCTCGCTCGCGGGTCTCGTCGGCGCCGCCGTGCCGGGACTCGGCGTCGGCACGTTCGTGGTGCCCGTCAACCCGCGCCACCCGCTGATCGTGGCCGGCCTCGCGCAGACCGCGCAGGCGGCGGCCCACGGGAACTTCAGCCTCGGTCTTGGCCTCGGCGCGCACGCGCCCGAACAGCAGGCGTTCGGGACGGCGTGGCCGAATCCGGTGGGTCGGCTCAGGGAGCACCTCGAGATTCTGCGGTCGATCTTCGACACCGGCGCGATCGACTACCACGGGACCGAGTTCACCGCGGCTCCCGAATGGCCGGTCTCGCTGCCGGGCGGCACCCCGATTCCGACGTACGTTGCAGCCATGGGGCCCAAGGCATTACGGGTGACCGGGGAACTGGCCGACGGCACGCTGCCC
>NZ_JBOGDD010001172.1:0-5659 GCF_050701675.1 Mycobacterium sp.
GCCTTGTACAGTTCGCCGACCTCTTTGCTGGACAATACCCGGATTCTCCCGGGTTTCTGCTCGCCGAGTGACACCGAGCCGATGTCGGTACGCACCAACTCGTGCACCGGGTAGCCGACCGCGGCAAGCATTCGCCGCACGATGCGCTTGCGTCCCTCGTGCAGGGTCACCTTCACCAGCGACTTGCCGGGCACCGTATCCACCATCGCAAAGTCGTCGACGTGAATGGGCCCGTCGTCCAGCTCGATTCCGGCCTTCAACTTCTTGCCGAGCCCGCGCGGCACCGAGCCGATGACCGTGGCCAGGTACGTCTTCGGCACCTCGTAGGACGGGTGCATCAGACGGTGGGCCAGCTCACCGTCGTTCGTCAGAATCAACAAGCCCTCGGTATCGGCGTCGAGACGTCCGACGTGAAAGAGCTTCTTGTTGCCGCGAACTCGGTATTCGACTAGGTCACCGACGCAGGGACGCCCCTGATCGTCGGACATCGTGGAGTGCATGCCGCGCTCTTTGTTGATCGCCAGGTACACCATCGTGTCGTCGAGTCGGACCTTCGCGCCGTCGACGCGGATCTCCGAGGCGTCCGGATCGACACGGGTGCCCATCTCGGTCACGATGTGCCCGTCGACCTCGACCCGGCCGTCCCTGATCATCCGCTCCGCGACGCGCCGCGACGCTACTCCCGCCTGTGACAACACCTTCTGCAGTCGGATACCTTCATCATCTTCAGCCACGTCAATCCCGATCCACGTCGAAGGCAAGCGATTGGTTGTTGGGCACCACGCCGAGCTTGACGAAACGCGGTTCGTCACCGAGTGACTCGGAGATGTCGTCGATGACGTCGATGTCGGGCAACAGCGGTGCGATGTCGGGGAGGTCCGCCAGCGACGACAGGCCCAGCCGTTCGAGGAACAGCTCCGTCGTCGCGAAAGCGACTGCACCGGTGTCGGAGTCGGCGCCCGACTCGGTGATCAGGCCGCGGGCCAGCAGCGTCCGCATCACCGCATCGCAGTTGACTCCGCGGACGGCACTCACCCTGACCCGGGTCACCGGTTGCCGATACGCGACGACTGCCAATGTCTCGAGTGCGGCGCGCGTCAGCTTGGAGCGGGCACCGTCGAGCAGGAGTCGCTCGACATACGGCGCGTAGCGCGCCCTGGTGTACATCCGCCATCCGCCGCCGGCCTCGCGCAGGTCGATGCCACTCTCCCGGGCGGCGAACTCATCGGCCATCAGCCGCAGCTTCGCCGCCACCCGGTAGGCGGGTTGCTCGATCGCCACTGCCAGCGCGTCGACCGGAACGGGGGTGTCCACCACCAACATCAGCGCCTCGAGCACCGCACCGAGTTCGTCATCCTCCATCTCGGGCTGGTGCGCGACGTCGATCTCCAAGTCGGAACCCAGGTCGAGGCCAGGGTCGGGTTCGGGGTACTCGTCAGTCATCTTCTTCAGTCATCGTGAAGTCTCACTCTTCCACCGCGGTGGCCAGGTACTCACTGGTCGGGCGATCCCCGGTCCAAGAAACCTGCAGCACACCAAGCGGCTCTGCCTGGTCAAATGCTACCGCGTGGGCCCGGAACAATTCGAGCAGCGCCATGAACCGCCCCACGATCTCGATCGTCGCACCGCAGTCGGCCACCAGATCCGAGAACGATGCCCACTGCCCGATCCCCCGCTCTTCGAGCATCCCCAGCAACCGGCGCGCCTGCTCGGGCACCGACACCCCTTGCACGTGGAGATGGTCGGTGCCGACGACCGGCACCGGTCGTGGCGTGAACGCCGACGCTGCGATCTGGGCGAAGCTTTCGGCGTCCACACCCAGCATGACCTCGGGCAACAGCTCGGCGAACTGGTCCTCGAGCGACACCGCCCGCGCATAACTGCGCAGCGCAGCGGCCTCGAGCTCGGCGAACATCACCGCGACGTGCTTGAACGCGCGGTACTGCAGGAGCCTGGCGAACAACAGGTCGCGAACCTCGAGCAGCGCGAGGTCCTCCTCGTCGTGCACCTCGCCCGCAGGCAGCAGCCGGGCCGCCTTGAGGTCGAGCAGGGTGGCGGCAATCACGATGAATGCGGTGGTCTCGTCGAGCTCGAGCTGCCGACCGATCGTCCTGGTGTAGGCGATGAAGTCGTCCGTCACCCGATGCAGCGCGACCTCGGTGACGTCCATCCGGTGCGCGAAGATCAGCTGCAGCAGCAGGTCGAAAGGGCCTTCGAAGTTGGTCAGCTTGACCTGGAAGCCAGGCTGCGGTGATTCCTCCGGAGCGGGCGAACTCACGCGCCGAACCGGTCGATGACCTCACGTGCCAACGACCGATACGCCTCCGCACCAACGGATTTCGGTGCCCACGTGGTGATGGGCTCGCCAGCGACGCTTGTCTCCGGGAAGCGCACGGTACGGGTGATGACGGTGTCGAACACCAGATCACCGAACTGCTCGAGCACTCGGGCCATGACCTCGCGGGAGTTGACCGTGCGCGGGTCAAAGCGCGTGATGAGGATGCCGCCGATCCCCAACTTCGGGTTCAGGCGGTCCTTGACCTTGGCGACGGTGTCGGTGAGCAGGGCAAGGCCACGCAGCGAGAAGTACTCGCACTCGGTCGGGATGATCACGCTGTCCGCGCAGGCCAGCCCGTTGACCGTGAGCAATCCCAGTGACGGCTGGCAGTCGATCAGGACGTAGTCGTAGCGGTCCAGCACCGGGTGCAGAGACCGTGACAGTGAGTGCTCCCGGCCGACCTCGTTGACCAGCTGAATCTCCGCCGCCGAGAGATCGATGTTGCTCGGCACCAGATCCAGACCCTTGACTCGGGTCTTGATCAACACGTCGTCGACCGACACCCGCGGCTCGATCAGCAGGTTGTGCACCGTGTGGTCCAACTCGTAGTGCGGCACGCCGAGACCCGCCGACAGCGCGCCCTGTGGATCGAGGTCGACCAGCAACACACGCCGCCCGTATTCGGCAAGGCTCGCGCCCAGGTTGATGGTCGAGGTGGTCTTGCCCACCCCGCCCTTCTGGTTGCACATCGCGATGACCTTGGCCGGGCCGTGCATGCTCCTGGGCTTCGGCTCCGGGATCGCCCGAGGCGGGCGGCCGGTGAGGCCGATGTGTTCGATGTGGTCGGCGCCGCCTGCGCCGTCGGCCGCGCTACCGTCGTCGGTCACTCGGGACCGCCACCGGTCAGGCAACCATCGGGCTTGGCGAACATCGCTTGGAGTTTAACGGGAAGGGAACGCCCTGGACGCCAGACCCGCGGCCTGGACTGCTAGAAGAGTTCCTTCTTCTTGGGCCGGCTGGTGTCGGCGATCTCCCGCGCGATGCGCCCGGCCAGCCGTTCCGCCTGTTTCGACACGTAGCCGATGAGGGACGGCCGCGACATAATCCCGAGAAACCACAGCCCTGGGGCTGCGGAGACCTCGCCGCCGGCCGCCGGCACCCCGGTGTCGGTGAGGACGCCGAGATGCCCGACCAGCGGTTCCAACCCGCGGCGGTATCCCGTCGCCGCGATCACCACGTCGGCATCGAGCCGCGCACCGTCGACCAGTACCGCCGACCTGCCGTCGAACTCGGCCAGGGCGGTGACCACCTCGATGGAACCGTCGCGGACCGCGGCGACGACCTCCGGGTCGACGACCGTGGGCGCCACGTGCAGCCGGTGGGCCCGGCTGAACGGGCCTTCCTCCGGAATCGGCAGGCCGAATTCGGTCAGATCGCCGAAGGTCGCCAGCCGCGCCCTTCTGGACACCGCGTCGGCCAACCGTGGAGGCAGATGGAACAGCGGCCTCGACACGACGTCGTTCGACCAACCGGCGGGACCCATCCGTGGCATGACGTTCGGCGGCGTTCGCACCGACAGCCACACCTTGGCGGCTCCCCCGGTGATCAGGTCGTAGGCGATCTCCATGCCCGAACTGCCCGCTCCGACGACGACGACCCGCCGTCCGGTGAACGGCGTGGGGTTGCGGTAGGACGCCGAGTGCAGCACCCGGCCTGCGAACGACGCAGTGCCCGGCCAGTTCGGCAGGTACGGGGTGTGCGCATAGCCGGTTGCGACGACGACGTGGGCGGCATCGACGATGCCGTCCGTGGTGACGACACCCCAACCGCTGGGTTTACGGCGCACGACTCGCTCGACCGGAGTGTCGACGCGCAGTTCGATACCGAGTTGGCTGGAGTGTTCCTCGAGATGTGCTACGACGTCGTCGCGCGAGGGGAACAGCGGAGTTCCCTTGGGATACTTGCGCTTTGGCAGGTGTGAGAACTGTCGGCCGGTATTGAGCCGAAGTCGGTCGTGGCGGGTGCGCCACGATTCGCCGACCTGGCCGCGGTCCAGCACCACCGACCGCACCGCCAGATCGCTGAGGCAGAGTGCCGCCGCAAGACCCGCCGACCCGGCGCCGACGATCACCACCTGGTTCTCGGGTGCGCTCATCGTCAGCGCGCCCGCGGATGCGCGCCGGCCCACACCTCTCGCAGTGCGCTGACCGTGACCAGCGTGTAGATCTGCGTCGTGGTCACCGACGCGTGACCGAGCAGCTCCTGCACGACGCGGACGTCGGCGCCGCCTTCGAGCAGGTGCGTCGCAAACGAGTGCCTCAGTGTGTGGGGTGACACCGACGCCGAGATGCCCGCCCGTTCGGCGGCATCCTGCAACACCTGCCACGCGCTCTGCCGCGACAACCGACCGCCCCGCGAGTTCAGGAAGATTGCGGGGGTGCCCTTGCCGCGGCGCGCAAGGTCCGGCCTGCCGCGGACGAAGTACGCGTCGAGGGCACTGACCGCTGGCCTGCCGATCGGAACGAGCCGCTGCTTGCCGCCCTTTCCGCGCAGCAGCACTGATCGGGACTGAGTGTCGACGTCGTCCACGTCGAGGCCTACGGCCTCGGAGATCCGAGCGCCGGTCGAATAGAGCACCTCGAGCAGCGCGCGATTGCGCAGGGTGAGCGGACCGTCGGCCTCGCTGTCGCCACCCGCCCCGTCCAGTAGTGCGACCACCTCGTCGATGCTGATGCTCTTGGGCAGGCGGCGGCTCGGGGTCGGCGGCTTGACCGCGCGGGCCACGTCGAGCGCGGTCAGCCCCTCCGCCGTGGCGAAGCGATGAAACCCGCGCACCGCGATGAGGGCGCGTGCCGCAGAGACCGCCGACAGGGGGGCGTTGCCCTGTTCCTGGTCGCCGAGCCGCAGCGCCACCAGGAATTCGCTGACGTCGTCCTCGACGACCCCACCGACGTCGTCGACGCCCCGGGTCGCGAGGTGCCCGACGTAGCGCCGCAAGTCCCGCCGGTAGGAGCTCAGCGTGTTGGCGGCCACCCCTCGCTCGATCGTCAGGTGGTCGAGATACCCCTGAACCTGGTCGTCGAGTGTCCCGACGAACGTGGTCACGTGGTGGCCTGCCTAGCGGCGAACCGGGTCGGCTTGTCTGGCCAGGGCGCGTCGACCGGACGCAACGACTGCACGTCCCGGTCTATGGTCCGAGCGGCCAGAATTCCGGCCACCGCAAGAGAATTGATGATCTCCCCGTTGAGCACCATGTCGACGGCGTCGGCCAGCGGGAACCACTTCAGCACGAGGTCCGCCTCTTCGTCGCGCGCCTCGGGCCTGCCGACGTCGGTGATGCCGGTCGCGAGATAGATCCGGACACATTCGTCACTGAACCCC
>NZ_JBOGDD010001173.1:0-2370 GCF_050701675.1 Mycobacterium sp.
GCGAACGACGCATCCTCGGTCGCGAGTTCCCTTGCGGCTTCCAGATCACCGCGCGCGGTCTCCAACTTGCGGTGGGTGGACACGATCGGTGCCAGCTGCGCGAAGCGACGCCCTACCTTGCGGGCCGCGCCTGCGTCGGCGTGCAGCGCCGGGTCGGAGAGCTGGCGTTCGAGGTCGGCATGCTCGGCAACGAGCGCGTCGACCCTGGTGGCAGCGTCGGTGCCCGCCATCGTGCCTCCTCTACGAACGCATCGGGTTGTTGCTGTGCCGGACTGTCGCCAAAACGCAATCGGCGCTCGCCCGTCACGAATGCGACAGAACGAGCGCCGATCGGCTGACTACTTGTCGGCTGCGGTCTTCTCAGCAGCCCCGGCGCGCTTTCCGTAGCGCTTCTCGAAGCGAGCCACGCGGCCGCCGCTGTCGAGGATCTTCTGCTTGCCGGTGTAGAAGGGGTGGCACTGGGAGCAGACCTCGACCGTGATGTGGCCGCTCTCCTTGGTGCTGTGCGTCTGGAAGCTGTTGCCACAGCCACAGACCACGGTGGTCTCTACGTAATTGGGGTGAATACCCGATCTCATCTTGGTCCTCTTCGTTGGTTGGCCGCCGGGTCGCCTGAATTTCTGACCTGAGTCTTCAGACGTGAACCGGAACCGAGGTGTCGACGGTCGATTATGCCAGGTCAGCCGTCAGAGTCATAAACGTGCGACGACCCGGGCCTATTCCGCGGTGGTCAACGGTCCGCGGCCGGTACTGACGGGTGGACCGCCGCCTTGAAGAACGCGGTGCCGTCGCGCTTCCACACCGTTCGGCCCGTCGGGTCGACTCCCCTGGCGATCAGCTCACGCTTGAGGATCTTGTTGGTGGCCGTGCTCGGCAGGTCCTCGGCGATCCAGACGTAGCGGGGCCAGGCCTTCGGGGAGAGATCCCGCTGGGCCTTGAGGAACTCCTCGAATGCCGCGGGGCTCAGCTCGGCGTCGTCGCGCAGCACGATCGCGGCCATCACCTGGTCGCCGACGTATTCGTCGGGCACGGGGTAGACCGCCACCCGGCTGATCGCATTCAGCCTCAGCAGGATCCGCTCGATCGGCGCCGCGGTGAGGTTCTCCCCGTCGACCCGCATCCAGTCGGCGGTTCGGCCGGCGAGATAGATCCAGCCGTCGGCATCCCGGTAGGCGAGATCACCCGACCAGTACATTCCGTGGCGCACCCGCTGATCAGTGGCGCCGGGGTCGTTGTAATAACCGCGGAACAGCCCGCTGCCGCTGGTGTTGACCAACTCCCCCGTCGCCGCGTCCGCGTTGTGCAGCGCGCCCGTCTCGTCGAACTGCGCGACCTCACACTCGACGACGGTCTCTGGGTCGTAGATGGCGACGCCGGGGAAGCCCTTGCCGATCGAACCAGGTGGGCAATCGTCAGGCCGGGTGATGATCACGGCGGTCTCGGTCGAGCCGAAGCCGTCCCATACCGAGCAGCCGAAGCGGCGGCCGAATTCCTCGATGTCGCGGTCGGCGGCCTCGTTGCCGAACGCGATGCGCAACGGGTTCTGGTGATCGTCGGGCTGTTCGGCCGTCGCGAGGATGTAGGCCAGCGGCTTGCCCACGTAGTTCATGTACGTGGCCCCGTAGCGGCGGACGTCCTGGAGGAACCGCGACGCCGAGAAGGCCGCGGGAACCATGGCCGCCCCCGCACCGAGGGCGACGCTCCAGCCCGCGTACACCGCGTTCGAGTGGAACAGCGGCATCGCCAGGTAGCACACGTCGGCGGCGTTCAGGCCGTACCGCTCGACGAGCGCGGTCCCGGCGAAGAGCACCATCGCGTGGGGTACCTCGACCGCCTTGGGTTCACCGCTGGTGCCGGAGGTGAAGATCATCATGAACGTGTCGTCGGCAGCGACTTCGCGGTGCGGCACCAGCGGCGGAGCCGACGCGACCCGGTCCGTCCACGCGTCGGTCGACACGTCGATCACGGTGACCCCCGGCAGCTCGAGGCCGTCGAGCAGGTCGCGGTGGCCGGGGTCGGTCAGCACCATCTGACAATCGACCCTGGCGATGTCGCGGGCCAGGGCGTCACCCCGACGCGTGGTGTTGATACCGCACAGCACGTAACCGCCGAGTCCGGCGGCCGCGAGTGCGGTGAGCATGTCCGGGGTGTTGCCCATCAGCACCCCGACGTGCAGCGGTTTCGACGGATCCGCCGCGGCGACCACGGCCGCGGCCTGGGCACTCGCTGCGGCGATGTGCTCGCGCCACGTCCAGACCCGGTCGGCGTGCCTGACGGCAACCGAGTCGCTGTCAGATCTCGTCCGGAGCAACTGCTGGAGCGTGTCCGCCATCGTTGGCCCACCTCGGTCTCGAATGAACAGTACTTACA
>NZ_JBOGDD010001174.1:0-4790 GCF_050701675.1 Mycobacterium sp.
GCGCAGGTCTGCTCCTGGACCGACTCACCGGACGGCCGGTTCGTGGTGGACCGGCTCGACGGCGGAGTGGTCATCGCGTGCGGCGACTCCGGCGAGGGCTTCAAGTTCTCCGCATTGATGGGGGAGGTGCTCGCCGATCTCGCAGAGGGGCGCACGCCGGACGCCGACGTCGCGGCACTGTCGCGGGCGCGGTTCGCGGGCGGAGTGCCCGAGCGCACCGGACCGCACGTGCTGGGGCGGCACTAGTGGATTCGTGGTGGCATCGCGGGGTGGCGCGGAACGGCGTGTGTCACAGTTGATCGGTGAAGTACGGCAAGGACTGGGAGCCGAAGACGGTCGACTGGTCCTCGACGCGGGGCCGCATCCTGCTCGCGTCATCGATTCTGTTCGCCCAGCGTGGCTACTTCGGCACGTCGACGCGCGACATCGCCGACGCCGTTCGGATTCGCCAGCCCTCGCTCTTTCACCACTTCCAGGCCAAGCACGAGATCTTCCGGGCCCTCGTCGAACTCGACCTCGGGCCGTCGATCGGCCGGATGAACCAGCGCCTCGACGAGCCGTCGAGCTGGGCCGAGAAGCTCCACCTCGCCATCGCGTGCGACGTCCGAGAGATCCTGGTCCAGCCGTTCGACGCACGGGGCCTGTATCAGGATGCCGTCCTCGCGCTCGAGGACTTCGCGGCCGAGCGGGAGGGCATCGCGTTGTTCCACGACCAGATCGAACTCGTCATCGATCGGGGCAGCGACGCCGGTGAATTCATCCCGTGTGAACCAAGTTTCGTGGTGCGCGCGATCAACGGCACGCTGTTCGAGACGCTGCGTGAACAAGGTGGTCCATCCGGACCCACGCGACGCGATCGCCCATTGCAGGCGGCCGACTTCGTCGTGCGGTCCCTGCTGGTCGACCAGTCCCGGCTGCCTGCGGTCCGGAAAGTCACGCGGACCAGGCTCCGCGATCTCGAACTGACCACCTCTCGCTGACCGCCGCGGGCACCCGCATCGGGTGTGCGGTGGGTCGCGAACGCAGCAGAATCCGCGATCTTCCAGCACTTTCGGTGATTGATCGGCGGCTCGTGAAGACTGCGTTAAGTGGTGTTACGAGTTCCGTCAAATGGTTCCCTATCGGCCGATAGTGGCCTATCGTTCGATAGGACGGCCGGTGTGACCTGGCTTACACGCGGCTGAACAGCTGACATCTGGAGGAAAAGGTGAAGAACACATTGATCGCCGGACTTGCCGGCGTGGCGCTCTTCGGGCTAGTGGGTTGTTCGTCGTCACCCGACGAAGCGGCGCCGAGTCCAACGGTCCCGGCGAAGGTGCAGCCGCCCGCGATCCTCGACGCGGGCACACTCACGATCTGTGCACCGAACGACGGAACGCCTCCGAACGTCTATCACGATGAGTCGGGAAAGCTGGTCGGCAGTGAGGTCGACCTGGGTGCGGCGCTGGCCGCCCAGATGGGTCTCAAGTCGAAGTTCCACGAATCATCCTTCGCCACAGTAATTCCCACGCTGCAGGCCAAGCAGTGCGACGTGATCATGGCGCAGCTCTACATCAAGCCCGAGCGTGAGGCCGTCGTCGACTTCGTGCCCTACGTCTACTCGGGCACCGGCATCGCCGTGTCCAAGGAGAAACCCGCAGCCATCACCGGTCTGGATGACAGCCTGTGCGGCAAGAAGGTGATCCTGGCCGTTGCGACCACCGCCGAGTCGCTGGCACAGGAGCAGTCGGACAAGTGCACGGCCGCCGGAAAGCCTCCGGTGGACATCACCCGGGCCAACCAGGCCGACGTGTCGATTCAACAGGTGCAGAACGGTCAGGTCGACGCCTACATGGATACCGCCGAGACCCTGGGGTACTACGCCACCAAGACCGGTGCGCAGATCCAGTCGGTCGGCAAGCCGTTCGGCACCATCAAGATCGGGGCGGCCACTCTGAAGGGCAATACCGCGCTGCACGATGCGATCGCCCAGGCGCTCGGCGAGCTACAGAGCAACGGCACCTACAAGAAGATCCTCGATCAGTGGGGTATGACCGCCCTCGACATCAACAGCTGACCGGTCGGCTCATCGAAAGGCTATGTCGTGCAGTTTGACTGGCACTTCTTCTGGAAGTCGCTGTTCACGCCCAGTGAGGCCTTCGTCAATGGGCTGATCCTGACGATCGTGATCTCCGTAATCGCCATGGTGCTGGCCACCCTGGTCGGGTTGGCCGTTGCGCTGACGCGGCGGTCCCGGTGGGCCGCGCTCCGCTGGTGCGCGGGGTTCTACATCTGGGTGATCCGCGGAACGCCGCTGCTCGTGCAGTTGGTGATCATCTACACCGGTCTGGCGGCCATCGGGCTCTACCAGTTCCACGACGTGTCGTTCGTCGGCCTGTCGGCCAAGGCCGCCGTGCAGGCCGCCGTCCTCGGTCTGATGATCAACGAGAGCGCCTACATCGCCGAGATCATCAGGGCGGGACTCGATTCCGTGCCGAAGGGACAGTTCGAGGCAGCCGCGTCGCTGGGCATGACTCCCGCGAGACTCATGCGGTTCATCATCGTGCCTCAGTCGCTGCGCGTCATGGTGCCACCGATGGGCAACTCCTTCAACGGAATGATGAAGACCACCTCGGTGCTGTCGGTCATCGGCGTCAGCGAGATGTTCCTCGTCACGCAGTCGATCAGCTCTGCCACGTTTCACACGTTCGAGATCTTCATCGTCGCCGCCATCTACTACCTCGCGCTCACCACCGTGTGGACGTTCATCCAGGCAGGCATCGAGAACCGATTGACCCGTCAGCTCGGAATCGAACAGCGGGTGTCCATCACACAGCGACTGCTCGGGGCGCGGCGCGCAACGGCCAACGCAACTCTGCAGCCACACGGATGACAAGACGCACCAAGGAGATCGACATGACTGCGAACACCGCACTCGATGCCCCGATCGTGTCGGTCAGGAACGCGTGCTGCACCCTGGGTGGTCGTCGAGTGCTCAACGAGGTGAACCTCGACGTCGGTCGCGGCCAGGTCGTGGTGCTCATCGGTCCGTCGGGGGCGGGCAAGACGACGCTTCTGAGATCGCTGAATCACCTCGAGACGCTCGACAGCGGGGAAGTGCTCATCGGCGGGGTGTCGATCGCGCACCGCGAGACGGGCTCGCCGCGCAAGGTCGGCACCGCCGAATTGGCGCGTCGGCGACGCGAGAGCGGGTTCGTCTTCCAGCATTTCAACCTGTTTCCGCACATGACTGCGCTCGAGAACGTCTGGAATGCGCCCGTCAGGGTGCTCGGCCACCCGAAGGAGAAGGCACGTGCGGACGCGCGGGCACTCCTCGACCGCGTAGGGTGGGGGGACAAGGGCGAATCTCGTCCGAGCCAACTCTCCGGTGGCCAGCAGCAACGTGTCGCGATCGCACGCGCGCTCGCGATGCGGCCCAAGGTGATGCTGGTCGCCGAGCCCACCAGTGCGCTCGACGTCGAGATGGTCGGCGAGGTTCTCGAGGTGATGCGCGAACTCGCGCGGGACCAGATGACGATGGTGGTGGTGACGCACGAGATGAGGTTCGCCCGTGACGTCGCCGATCGCATCGTCGTCATGGACGCGGGCCGCATCATCGAAGACGCCGCGCCCAGCGAGCTGTTCGCCAGCCCGAAGAACGAACGCACCAAGGCATTCCTGTCGACCATCCAGTGAGCGGTCAGTCGCGCCCGACTGCCGAGTCAGCCTCAAGAGAAAGTAGCTCAACCGTGCGAATACCCACGTCCTTCACCGGCGCGGCCGCCACGCCACACGCGATGGCCACGGACGCGGCGACGGCCGCCTTCCGCGACGGCGGCAGCGCGATCGACGCCGCGATCGCTGCGGCGGCGGTGCTGACCGTGGTCTACCCACACAACGTGGCACTCGGCGGCGACCTCATCGCATTGGTGCGCACTCCCGATGGCATCGTGACGTGTGTCAACGCCTCGGGTTGGGCAGGCGCCGATGCCGACGCCGAGACGATACGCGCCAGGTACGGGTCTGTCATGCCCAGCCGGGGCGCCGACACAGTCACGGTGCCCGGCGGGGTCCGGGGGTGGGAGACGTTGCGCAGCTTCGGTAGTCGTCTCCCATGGGACCGTCTACTCCGGCCCGCCGAGGAAGCTGCCGAGCGAGGGGTGCCGGTCGCCGCATCGCTGGACGCCCATCTCGCCGACCCCGAGAATGCCGACCTCATCGGTCTCGAGGACTTCGACCGAGTGTTCCGGCCCGGCGGGAGACTGCTGCGCGGCGGCGAGGAGTTCCGGCAGCCCGAACTCGCCGCGACGTTTGCAGCGCTGCGGGCGTGCGGTCCGGACGAGTTCTACACCGGCGCCCTCGCCGCGCGCACGCTGGAGTACCTGCGCGCCCGTGGCTCCGTGCTGAACGGTGCCGACTTTGCCGAGTTCCAGCCCGAGTCCACCGCGCCGTTGGCGGTCGACTTCCGCGGCGTGACGGTGTTGACGAGTCCGCCGAACACCCACGGGTTCATGATGCTTCGGGCTCTGCGAGCCATCGAGAGCATCGGCGTCGAGGCTCCGCTCGGCGACGGGATCGGTACTCTGATGCGGGTTTTCCATCACGGCAACTGGCTCCGCTCGGCCCGCCTGGCCGACCCGCGCATGGCCGGCGTGGACGTCGCCGCGTTGGTGGACGGCGATCTCCGAGCCGTCACCCCGGTCGGCGAACGACCCGAGGTCGTTGGGTCGGTTGCCCGCGGTGACACGGTCGGCGTCGCCGCTGCCGACGGCGACGGGATCGCGGTGTCTCTGATCCAGAGTGTCTACCAC
>NZ_JBOGDD010001175.1:0-1989 GCF_050701675.1 Mycobacterium sp.
GCTTTCGTGCATGCGTATAGCTGCTCGTCATACCCTTCCATCTCGAACTGAGCGATTCTCGTTGCTCCCATGCCGTCGATCGCGCGCCTGCCGTGTGGGTCAGTCGAAGTCGCATCCCGGATTGGGCGCACTGTCTGAAGTTGGGGCGCCGGCCGGGTCGAGGTACGTCACCTCCAGGACCGCTGGCTCCGCGCCCAGATTCCTGGCGAGGTGCACGTGGTCAGCACCCGTTGGGTCGGTGATCGGCTCACCGACACCGTATGTCCCGTCTTGCTGACAGTCGGCAGCGTAGTGAGTTAGCTCGCCAGCCTTCACGATTCCGTAGATCTCACCGCGGTGGGTGTGCCATCCGGTACTGCCGCCTGGCGCAATCGTGATGTCGGAGACGATGTAGTCCTTACCTCCCGTGCTTTGCTTGGACAACACGACGGCGGTAACGCCGATGGGTGCGGTGGCACCAGCCTCCGGCGCCACGGTGGCGGCGAGCGACGCCATCAATGCGATTGCCGACAGGCCCGTCGCCACCTTGAACACCCGATCCAACTCGGCCATCCTCTGCCTTTTGCACAGCTTCACGATCTCACCATAATGGGTTGCTCGACCCATAGTACTTCTCAGTCAAGGGGCTTCCAACCGAGTACCGGCCGCCTCGTTCGATCAAGTCGCCCGAATGCGATGTCCCGCAATGCCATCAACCGTCATTGGCAGCACCGCTCGGCCGGGCGCTCAGCGCGGCGCGCGGGTCGCCCCTGTTGGCAGCTATAGTGATCCACATCACACTTTGTCACGAATGGCCGATGGGCGGTGTCTTGAGGGCATGACTCAACACACCAAGGTCGTCGTCATCGGCGGCGGTTACTCAGGAACGCTGGCGGCCAACCATCTACGCAGGCGCGACGACGTGGCAATCACCCTCGTGAACCCGCGGCCGAAGTTCGTCGAACGGATCCGGCTGCACCAACTCGTGGCGGGCACCGCCAAGGCGACTGCCGACTACGACAGCCTGCTCGGCGAGGGCATTCAACTCGTCGTCGACACCGCCACCCGCATTGACACGGCGTCGCGCAAGCTGCAGCTCGCATCGGGTCGCGCGCTGGACTACGACTACCTCATCTACGCGGTCGGCAGCACGGGCGCAGTGCCTTCATCGGTGCCGGGTGCGACCGAATTCGCTTATCCCATTGCCGAATTGGAGCACGCTCACAAGTTGCGCGGTGCCCTCGACGAGCTACCCTCCGACGCCCCGGTGACCGTCGTCGGCGCTGGCCTGACGGGGATCGAGACGGCCACCGAGCTCGCCGAGCAGGGGCGCAACGTCGTGCTGGTCTGCGGCGGTCAGCTGGGCCCCTCGCTGTCCGCACCGGGCCGTCGCTCGGTCGCCAAGGCTATGGCCAAGCTGGGGGTCGCCGTGCTCGACGCCGACGTCGTCAGCGAGGTCCGTCGGGACGCTGTCGTCTTCGCCGACGGCGCGGTGCGCCCGAGCGGGGTGACGATCTGGACCGCAGGCTTCGGCGTGCCGGAGCTGGCGTCGGCCAGTGGACTGCACACCGATGCGATGGGCCGACTGCTCACCGACGAGACGATGACCAGCATCGACGATCCGCGCATCGTGGCCGCCGGTGACTGTGCCGCACCATCGGGCCGGCCGCTGCGGATGAGCTGCCAGGCGGCGGGGCCACTCGGTGTGCAGGCCGCCGACACGGTTCTCAGCCGCATCGCAGGCACCGCACCGACGATGATCACCCCCGCCTTCCTGGGGTCGTGCATCAGTCTGGGCCGCCACGCCGGAACATTCCAGATCGCCCGCAAGGACGACACGGCAGTCGACTTCTACCTCGGCGGTCGCTTCGCCGCGGCATTGAAGGAGGCCGTCTGCAAGGGCACCCTGTGGGGCCTGCGCCGAGAGGCCCGCAAGCCCGGCTCGGCGTTCTACCCCAAGGGCCGTGAGCGTGGCGAGCAGCCGGCGTCCGCTCCGCAGGTGGTCACGGA
>NZ_JBOGDD010001176.1:0-11856 GCF_050701675.1 Mycobacterium sp.
TTCGTCCCTATCGGTGAATGAGCGCTGACGTGGCGATGCGGGCGGCCTCGGCGATGATGGCCTGGCCCGACGGGTTGGCCTGGTCGTCGGGCGCGGTGTAGATCGCGATGATCAACGGTGCGCGGCCCGGTGGCCACACCACCGCTACGTCGTTGCGTTCGCCCTGAGCGCCGGTGCCGGTCTTGTCGGCCACCGTCCAGTCGGAGGGGACGCCGGCGCGGATCGCCTGCGCGCCAGTGGTGTTGCGTCGCATCCAGTCGGTGAGCCGGTCGCGTCCTGCCGACGGCAGGGCGGAACCGAGCAGCAGGCTACGTAGGTTGGTCGCCATCTGAGCGGGTGTCGAGGTATCCCTCGGATCGCCGGGGCTGGTCACGTTGAGATCGGGCTCGAGGCGGTCGACGCGGGTTACCTGATCGCCGAGTGACCGGGCGAACGCCGTCACGGCCGCGGGCCCACCTAGCAGTCCGACGAGCAAGTTCGCCGCCGTGTTGTCACTGACCGTGATGGCGGCGTCGCACAACTGGGCCACGGTCATCCCGTCGCGGAGATGCTGAGAGGTGGCCGGCGCCCACTCCAGGACGTCGGACGCTCGAAAGTGGATGGTCCGATCGAGAAGATCCGGCTGTGCGGCGGCCATGCGCTGGATCGCCGCCACCGTGAGCACCTTGCCGGTCGAACACAGCAGGAACCGCTCGTCCGGCCGGTGGGACACCTGGACACCCGAGCCAGTGTCCACGACGCAGACACCGAGTCGGCCGACGAACCGTTGTTCGGCTCGGGCAAGGTCGTCACCTGCGGCCTGGAGTGCGGGGTCGACGCTCGGCGGATTCGCCTGGGCGGCAAGGGGTGGCCCCGCGGTGGAGCATCCGGCGGCGATTCCCGCGACACCGGTGATGGCTGCACCGAGGATGCTGCGCCGGGACAACTGACGGGCCGTGCGGGCGCGGTATTCGGTTTCGGGGTTCTGGGGAGGCATGCGGTGAGGCAAGCACACCTCTACCGCGTGAGTCCAAGATGACCTTGCCGACTCTCGATGGCGTTGTCATGTGGTGGCTGCTAGACAGCTGTTGGTCACGCGACTCGCACCCCGTCTCGGGGTTGTTCGGCAGCTTTGCGGCTGCGTCCCTTCCGCGCTTGACGGCCACCTGCCGGGCCACGCCCGGTCTCAGGGTCGGCTCCACGCTTGACGGCGGCCCCAACTGGGCTGACGACGGAAACCACCGGTCCGCAACCACCAAATGCGATCCGTGCCAGCCCGTCTTGTAGGACAGGTGCCGCCGCGGTGTGCCCAAGGCGGCATCGGACAGCCCCCGCCTCTTCTGTCGGGTGTCGAACAGTCTTCAAGACTCTGAAAACTCTCCGGCCGAGACCGGTACGGACGAACGGTCTGTGAGATCGACGTCTGGTCCTGAAAGTCGTTGGCCGCACACCCACACTTCCCGGATGTTAACCGTGGCCGAGATGTCCGTGAGCGGATTGCCTTCGACGACGAAGAACGACGCCCGTTGATCAGGGGCGATGGCGGTCATGCCGATGGCGAAGAGGCGCTGGTTGGTCTGCAGGGCCGCTTTCAGGCATTCCGCTGGACTCAGACCGGCCTTATTCAGTAGCTGCAGCTCGCGATGTTGCGCGAAGCCAAGAAGTTTCATCTTGAATCCGCTGTCGGTGCCGAGGCTGATCGGCACGCCAGCCGCGTGAACGCGTGCAACGTTCTCCAATGCGATTTCCAGTCGCCGTTTGGGTGTGTGCGGATCATCGGAGTACTTCTTGCCGCGCAGCCGCGGAACGAGGTCGCTTTCTGAGGAGAGGAAGAATCCGTTGTCCATGTAGGCGTTGTCGGTGTTGGAGAACTCGAGCTCGGACTCTTCGCGCGACAACGTGGGCACGAGCGTGGTGCCGTGATCTAACATCGCGCCGATGAGGGCATCGTCGATGATCTTGTCGCGGACGGAATGCGCCAAGACATCGATACCGCACGCCACCAACGCTTCGGCGTCGTCGTGGAAGAACACGTGCGCGAAGGACGCCATCCCGCATTGACGGGCTTCGTCGACGATTGCTTGGACGATGTCGAGTGGGACCTTCGGGACGCTGCCGCCGAAGTCATCGACCCAGATCTTGAGGGTTCGGCATCCGAGTCCGGCCAGTTGGCGGACTTGATGACGCGCCACGTCGGGTTCTTCGGGGCGAAACCGTGGTTCGGGCGAGGTGAGCTCGGGCGGCCATCCGTCGACGGCACCGAAGCCGACACCGGCGCTGTAGCCGAAGGCCTTTTCCCCCGCATCACCGCTGTCGAGCCTGCGCCGCAGTCGGTCCTGCAGCCACGGCTGATCGGTTCCGAGGGAATGGACGTGCCCGATGCCGCGCACGGCGAGGTGCCGTAGTTGAGCGTCCACCCGATCCAACGCATGGAAGCTGATGTCGTCCGTTACGCCATCGGAGATGGCGAGATGGGCATGGGAGTCGGCCAATAGCGGTAGCGCCGTGACTTCCGGCGCCGTCGCGGGACGGGCGTCGTGTTGGAGCCGGACGGCGAGGACGTCACCGGACGGACCGATCTCGATGACGGCGGGCCCGTGGTCAGTGCCGTCGAGGCCGACGAGATGGTCCACGGTGGCCGTGGTGATGTTCATTGCGAGCCTTCCTTGAAAATGTTGTCGCGCTGCATCTGTCAGGGGTACGCCGGGTTCTGAATTCAGCATCGGGGTCGCGGTCTACACATGGCCACCGCGTCCGCACAGGTAACCGCTCACGGTCATCGGGATGATCGCGATGAGGACGGCGACCAGGCCGAGCGTCCAGCTCCCGGTGGCGTCCTTGGCTGCCCCGAACAAGGCCGGCCCGGCGGCGGCGACCAGGTACCCGACGCACTGGGACATCGCCGAGAGCTGACCTGCCGAGCCATGATGGGCGGCGCGCATGGACATGAAGGTGATGCCCAGGCTGAGCACCGCACCCAGACCGAGGCCGAGGCATGCCACCGACAACAGCGGCGCCGCTGTCGGCGCCGCGATGAGCGCGGCAACGCTCACTGCGCAGGCCAGGCCGCCGCCGACGACCAAATAGCCTTGCCGGGACGACTTTTCGGCGATGAGGGGTGTGGTGACCGAGGTCGCAACCGCGGATACGAACAACACCGCCAGAAGCCAGCCCGCTGCGCTGGTCGAGTATCCGTGCGCGATGTAGAAACTCGGAATCCAGGAGGTGGTGGTGTAATAGATGAGCGACTGAAAGGCGTAGAACAATGCGACTGCCCAGCCCAGTGGCGACGCCCACACCGACTTCGAGCGCGTCGGTCCTTTCGCGCTGGCATCGAGGTCGCGGCGTACGGAGAACGGTGCCCAGGCGGCGATGGCGAGCACGGCGAGAACGCCCCACACCGAAATGCCCTGGCGCCAGGTCAAGTTGAGGCTGTCGCGGATGGGCTCGGTGAGTCCGGCAGCTAGCGCCGCCCCGCCGACCAACATGGTGGTGTGCAGACCAGACAGTAACCCGACACGGTGACCGAAGTCTCGTTTGATCATGGCGGTGACAACGACGTTCGCCACCGCAACGGCGGTGCCGATCAGCAGTGTGCCAGCGAAGAGGAACGACAGCTGCGGCAGTAGTCGCAGTGCGGTCCCGATGGCTAGCAGGACGAGCACGCCCATCAGGGTGTGCTCCATGCCGAACCGTTTGGAGAACAACGGTGCGGTGGGAGCGAAGATGCCGAAACACACCAGCGGCAGGGTGGTCAGGATGCCGGCCGCGACATGGGACATTCCCGTGGCGGCGCGGATGGTCTCCAGTAGCGGCGAGACGGCGACGATTGCGGGACGCATGTTGAGCCCGATGAGCAGGAGTATCACTCCCAAAAGCGCAGTCTTTCGCGCCGATGCAACGCCTAGAGTGACGGTTGCTGGGTGTTCGTGTAACTGGGGTTGGTGCATAGCGTGTTCCGTTCCTTTGCCGGTCGTGGGCTGTGCGTCGCGGCGGCGGTGGCCGAAGGGAGTCGATGTCCGAGTCGCTGGTTGGCAGCTCCTCTGGGGTGACGGTGATGCGGCGCTGGGCATTTCGGAAATGACAATGCAGAGCCCCGTGCTGACGTCTGCCCAGTGATCTTGCGACCGTTCCCGAGCGATCCTCGACTAGAGACGGTACCGATCGTTACTATCAGAGTCAAAGGGCTTGGCCCTGCGACGGCCACAATGGAAGAGAAACGACCACTGAAGGCGAGGAGAAACGCGGTGCCGGTTCAGCCAGGAGGGGCGATCGACCCCCAAGCCACCCGCAGGCGCATCCTGCAGACTTCCGAGCAGATCTTCTATCAGCAGGGAATCAACGCGGTGGGCATTGCGGATATCGCTCAGCGCGCTGGTGCGTCCAAGGCGTCGATCTACAAGAATTTCGGGTCGAAGGAGGGCCTGGTGGAGGCGACCCTGGCGTATCGCAGCGAGCAGGTCCACCGCTGGCTCGCCGAGGGCACCGCGCACCTCGCCGATGGTCGCCAGCGCATCCTTGCGGCGTTCGACCTCCTCCTGGACTGGTACGCCGAGGAAGACTTCCGTGGCTGTGCAATGGTCAGCGCAGCGGCCGAACAGCGTGTGTCAGACCCGCTGGTCACGGGTTTAGCTCGCCGACACCTGCAGGCCTACCGCGATTTCCTGAATCAATGCTTGAGCAACGCGGGCATCGAGAAGCCCGACCAGCTCGCCGACCGTCTCCTGATTCTGATCGAGGGCGCCACCACGATCGCCGCCATCGACGGCAACCCCGCCGCGGGGCGGCAGGCCCGAGCGGTGGCTGCCGAGCTTTTGACCGCGGCGGACTAGAGTTCGTCTGGCTGTACGGCAGCTGGTCGATCTTCCTCCGTCAAGACCGAGGTCTCGAAGCAGTTTCGTCGGCTTCGCCTTCTCCGACGTGCTGGTGTCCGGCAAGACCCCGGTGAAACCGCCTACGCCGTCGCGGTATTCACTCGGTCCGCACGGGCCGCACCGGTGCAGCCGCGAACCGACACGGCGATCGGCACGGCCGCGCGAATGGCCGTTGATCACCTTCGGGGGCTTGACCCGACCGCGGGTTCCGGGGGATAGAGTCGATCACCTGACGACGTCCGACGGATTTCACCCGGATTTCATCCAACAGGCGGATGCCGCGGCGACACCGACGCGCAATCGGGTCCGTCACGTCAAGGCGGGCGAACTCGATGCCGGCACAGCTCAATCCGAGGGGATGCAACGGTTCGCCGCCCTGAGCGGTCAGTCCGTCGGCACCGAGAAACTGTGGATGGGCGAGACGATCGCCGCTCCCAACACGGTCTCGGCCAACCACCACCACGGGGAGTCGGAGACGGCGATCTTCGTCCGCAGTGGCCACCCCGAGTTCGTCTTCTTCGACGGTGTCCAGGAAGTCCGCATCGCCACCGGGCCGGGCGACTACGTCTTCGTTCCACCGCACCTACCGCACCGGGAAGAGAATCCGGATCCCACCACGCCTGCCGAGCTGGTGATCGCTCGCAGCACCCAGGAGGCGATCGTGGTCAATCTGCCTGCGCTCTACACACTCTGATCCGTGGGCGTCAGGGGCTGGCGGGGAATGCGCGCCGCGATGCCATGGCGACGGCCAGGCCCAGGGCGATGAGCAACGCGCTCACCCACGGCAGCCCAGCCACGCCGATGACCGGCAGAAGGCCTGCGCCGATCGCCGCGCCGCCGCCGATGCCCAAGTTCGCCGTGGCATTGACCCAGGCTCCCGCCAACTCTGGCGAGGTGGCATCGGCACGGACGGCGCACGCCTGGTAGATCGACGGCACCCCGCCGAACGCGCCATTCCAGAGGACGGCCGCGACCACGATCAACGTCAGCGACGGATACGCGGCGCCGATGCCGAGCACTCCGGCGATCGCCAGGGCAAAGACGACGAGAGTGGTGCGCCGCGGATGCCGGTCGAGTGTGCTGCCCGCGTACCACAGTCCCACCAGGCCGCACGCGCCACACAGCAGCAGAACCGGACCGACGAGGGTCGGCGAAGCCCCGGCGTGAAGCAATGCCACGCTGATGAAGGTGTAGAGGGTGAACTGGCCGAGGTAGGTCAAGGCATTCGAACCGACGACACTCATGAGTTGTCCTCGACCCGAATGATTCTCGGCCGTCTTGGGTGGATTCTCCCGGGGTACGGCGGGCAGGAGTTTGGCGACGAGCAGCAGTGTGACGGCCGCCAGGGCGGCGAGAACGCCGAATGACGACCGCCAGCCGAGCGCGGTGCCCAGCGACGTCGAAAGGGGAACGCCGAGAACGAATCCGGCGGACGCCCCGCCGGTGGCGATCGCAAGGGCGCGGCCCACGTGCGCACGCCCGACGAGTCGTGGCACGTATCCGATGCACAGTGAGAAGAACAACGCATGGGTGAGCCCACCGATGGCGCGTCCCGCTGCGACCATGGCGAAACTGGGCGCGACGGCGACCAGTGCGTTGCTCACCACGTACAACAGCAGCGTGGTCAGCAAGAGCGGTTTGCGTGGGAGGCGGGTCGTGGCGATCGTGAGGGGAACCGCCAGTGTCGCGACGATGACGGCGTAGAGGCTGACGAGCAGGCCGGTCGCCGAGGTCCCCACGTCGAAGGTGGCCCCGATTGCGGGGAGCAACCCGACCGGCAACATCTCCGTGGTGACGGCCATACAGGACGCCACCGCAAGTGCCAACAACCCGCCGATGCTGTGGCGAAGGCCGGGGCCGCGGGTGGTGTCGACGATCACCGGTGTGAATATACTCGCGTGCTGAGTATATTCAAATGAGATCATGCTGGAAATGAGTGAGCAGAAGTCGGCCCGCGGCACACGGACGAGTTCGTCCCAGGTGCGATGGTTCGGCGCGGCGCAATTGATCTCGCTGATGCGTGCCGAACCGGGTATCACCCGCGCGATGGCCGCGCAGCAGCTCGGCATCAGTAGTGGCGGCGCGACGGACCTCGTGGCGCGACTGCGAAACGCGCGGTTGCTCGACGAAACACCCGCGCCGGCGCAGGGCCGCGGGCGCCCAACGACCGTGCTGCACGCTCATTCCCGCGGGCCGCTCGTGATAGCCGCCGAGATACGCAGTGCGGACTGGAGACTCGCGCTGGCCGACATCGAGGGCCTGCCGCAGCTGCTGACGCGGAAGTCGCATGTCGGAAGCGATCCGAACCGGGCACTGCGGAGCATGGCCGCTGCCATCGGCACGACATTCGACGCGAACCCGGGCCGTGTGCGGGCCGTCTCGGTGTCGGTCGCAGGCACCTTCAGTGATGAACGACTGGTGCAGTTCACCAGCACGAGTTGGGGCGAGGGTGATCTCTCGCTGCTGCTCGCCGACCTGCCGGATCGGGCAGGCGTCGACTTGCTCCTCGGCAACGACGCCACCCTGGCAGGCCTAGCCGAAGCCAGGACCGGCGCCGCACGGGGAGCCGACACCGCGTTGCACCTCCTGGTTGCAGTTGGCCTCGGCGGCACGTTGGTGGTCAACGGGGAACCCGTCACCGGCGCCCGTGGAGCCGCGGGCGAGTATGGGCACGTTCCGTTCGGAGACCGGACGTTGGTGTGCCCGTGCGGAGCGCGGGGCTGCTGGGATCTGGCAGTCGACGGCCGCGCGCTGGCACGCCACCGCCGTGACCGCCCGCCCGCCGACCCCGTCGCCTACGCCCACGAACTGTTGAGGCGGTATCGCACGGACGCCGCGACCGACGCCTCGACGCGCAAGGCCTTCGACGCCGTCGCGACCGCACTAGGCTCGGGCATCGGTGGACTGGTCAACCTGCACGACCCGGACGTCGTCACCCTGGGTGGCCTGGCATCGCCATTGCGGGCCGCATCGCCGGACGCCTTCGAGACCGCATACCGCGACGGTCTGATGGCGTTTCGCAAACACTCCGCCCCACCGATCCGGGACGGCCTGCACGGTGACGAGGGACCACTGAACGGGGCCGCCGCGCGGGGCATCGATCACATCACCACCGAGGCGGCGCTGGAGGATTGGGCTCGGCACGTCAGCGGCTGAATTGCGCGGTCAGCTGGTCGTGGCAAGCCGACGAGATGTCCCGACGGCCGGCGCTGCCAGCCAGCTCAGACGACCCAACCGCGGTCGTAGCCAGGTGTCGACGCTCCACGTCGAGCCTGCCGCGGCGAAGAACAAGGCCAGCGAGGCGAAGATGTAGCCCGCCGAGGGACCAAGATCTGTCATGCCGCCGTGGAACGGGAGGTGGAAGCCTTCGGCTCCCGACCAGATGCCGAACGACAGTATCGCCGTACCGATGAATGCGACGTTCGAGAATGCACCGAAGATCAATCCCACCGCCGCCAGCGTCTCGAGTATCGCGATCATCGTCGCGAACGCGGCGGGGTTGGCCAGTCCGACCGTGCTCCAGAGCTCCAGCCACTGATGGACGATCGGGGTGTCGACCTTGGCTGCGTTACCGAGTTCGTCGGGAAGCGTCTGGCCCCCGATGAATCCGGGCAGCCACTTGAAGCTGGCATCGAAGGCCCAAAGCACGCCGAACAGGATGCGCACGACTGCGGCGCCGTGCAGCCAGTGCGTGCCGAAGACGGTGGTATGCGTGGTGATCTCGGACGTGGCGTCTGAGGACTGGATGGTTACGGACATGAAGGGCCCTTCTGCTACGTGGGTTTGCCTCCTTCTACACGACGTGGCTGTGAAGATGGTTCAGTCCTCCGCGAATGCGATGCCGTCCGCGCCATTACCCGACAGGGAATCGACGCAAGCATTCGATCGCAGCGACACTCGTCATCACGGTCCAACCAACCGTTGTGAAGGAGATTTAGTCATGACCGAAATGATCACCAACTACCTGGCCTGCTGGAACGAGACCGACGTCGAGGCGCGCCGCACACTGATCGACCGGCATTGGAGTGAGTCCGCGACTTATGTGGATCCGATGGTCGAGGTTGTCGGGCGCGATGACCTGAACGTTGCAATCGGTGCCGTACGGCAACAGTTTCCAGACTTCGTCTTCACTCAGGTCGGTGACGTCGACGCCCACCACCGTCAGGCTCGCTTCCAGTGGGGTCTCGGCCCCGCCGGCGTCGAGCCGGTCATCGTCGGCTTCGACGTCGTCGTGACCGATGCCGACGGACGGATTGAGCGCGTACTCGGATTCCTCGACCGCTTCCCCGGCTGATCGTCGCGACGGCGAGCAAAGCCGTTCCGGGACCACCGCTTTAGGCTCGCAGGAAATCAGCAGACATGTCGACGGATCGGGTCTGGCGGGTCGCGGCGTACATTGCGCGCTCACGGGTTAGCTTGGCGCAGTGCACCATCGATGCGGCTGTGGACCAACCGGATCCACGACACGGCGCGACGTGCTGAGATGTCTCGTGGCCGCGCCGGTCGTCGTCGGTCTGGGTGGTGTATTCATGCGCGTACCGCCTGCGGCGGCCGACCCGATTCTGTCGGCGGCCGTCACCGTACCCAGTCAGACGCCTGACATCGTCACCCGCGCTCAGTGGGGCGCCGATGAGTCGATGCGACGCGGCACACCGTTGTACGACAAGGGGATCCGGGCAGGGATCGTCCATCACACGGCGACGAGCAACGACTACTCGCCGGCGGACTCGGCGGGCATCGTCCGGGGGATCTACGGCTATCACACCAAGACGCTGGGGTGGGGCGACATCGCCTACAACGCCTTGGTCGACAAGTACGGACAGATCTTCGAAGGACGGTTCGGCGGCATCAGCCGGCCCGTGGAGGGCTCGCATACGGGCGGGTTCAACGAGAACACCTGGGCGGTGGCGATGATCGGGAACTTCGTCGACATGACGCCGAGCCCAGCACAGTTGCTCTCGGTCGGTCACCTGCTCGGCTGGCGACTCGCCATGGACAACGTCGATCCGAAGGGCACCGTCGTGCTGGCCTCTGCCGGCGGGCCCTACACGCGCTTCCCGTGCGGTATCGCCCCCAGACTGCCAAACATCTTCGCCCACCGCGACGTCGGGGACACCGAGTGCCCGGGCGGCGCCGGCTATGCCGCGGTCGAACGCATCCGCGACATCGCCGCTGGCTTCAACAAGAGGGCCAGCACGCAGGATCTGGTCGAGTCACTCAGGGGTGGTGCGATCTACCAGCGTTGGCAGGCGATGGGAGCCATGAAGAGTCCGCTCGGTGCACCGACGTCACCGGAATCTGCGGGCACGGGTTCGGCGCGTTACGTCACCTTCGACAAGGGGGCCATCTACTGGTCGCCCAGCTGCGGGGCCGCACCCCTCGCCGGTCCGATCTACGATGCATGGGCAGCACTGGGATTCGAGCGAAGTGAACTGGGTCTGCCCACCAGTGCGGAGATCCAAGAGCCGCAGTGGATCGTGCAGAACTTTCAGCACGGCACCCTGAACATCGACCGCCAGAGCGGGACGGTGACGCGGGTGATCGATGGGGTGGCCTCGCAACTGCCGCCGCAGGGCCCCGGTGGTCCGCCGGTCCAGCTGGAGCGGTTTTCACCGGCACGCAACCGCGTCTGATCTGTACTCGACGCGCCCATCGCCGCGAGCTCGCCGGGAAGCGGAACTCAGGGCCGATGAACTTGGCCGCCAGGAGGGTCGGGAGACTTGACGGGTACGGGGCTCAGGCGCTCGCGAACTCGGGCGGATTGACCGCAGCCGGATCGGGATTGGCGATGGGCAGGCCCATGAACCGGCGGGCATTGTCGCCCATGAAGTCATGGGTTCGTCGCACGTCCATGCCCTCGGCGTACTTCCAGAAACCGTTCGGCTCGGCCAGCCCCTCGGGATGCGGGTAGTCCGAACCGAAGAGCACCTTGTCCCAGCCGACGGTGTCGACCACGTCGGATACGCAGCCCTCCCAGAAGGGGCTGACCCAGATGTTGCGCCGGAAGACGTCGTGCGGATGCTCGGGGAAGTTCTGCGGCATCTTCTTGTACAGATCTTCGAAGTCGTTGAACAGCGGGAAGATCCAGCCGCTACCATTCTCGACGCTGGCGATCCTCAGCTTCGGGAATCTCGTCAGCGTGCCGTGACAGATCAGTGCGGTGATCATGTCGGCGATTTCGCGATGGCCCAACGCCATCCAGCGAAACGCGCTCTGGGTCATGAAGTTCGCCGTGTGCGGTGGCTCCCACTTGGCGACATAGTCGTCCAGAGGCGGGTAGCTGGCGTGCAGGACGATCGGTAGTCCCGCGGCTTCGACGTCGCGCCAGAACGGATCGAACTCCTCCAACGCGGGGGAGCGCCATCCATGCAGGCCGTTGACCGGCCCCGGTTTGATCAGTGCTACTCGGGCGCCCCGCTCGAGGATGTAGGACAGCTCGCGCTGGGCCGTGTCGACCTCGCACAAATTGATGATCGGCGTGGAGAAGATGCGGTTCTCGTAGACATACGACCAGTGTTCGGCCAGCCATACGTTGAGCGCGTGGATGATGGCCACCTGTAGTTGCGGGTCGTCGGCCGCGGAGTGCTCGACCAGGCTCCCGAGCGTCGGATAGTTCAGTGCCTCGACGACGCCTTGGCGGTCGAGCTCGGCGATGCGGTCCTCCGGGTTGCGGGTGGCCGCGGGTGCCGCGATCGCCTTACCCTGCATCTCGCGCAGCGTCAGTCCTTCGGTGTTCGCACCGGCGAAGAACTTTTCGTGGGCGCCGGGCGCGGCGACGCGTTCGAATGTCGGGTTCGGGATGAAGTCGGTGACCTTGTTGTTGATCACGATCCGGGTCTGACGGCCGATCTGCGCGTACTGGACCGCACGTGCGTACTTCTCGGGCAGATGCTTGGTGAGGGCGTCGGCCGTCTCGTACATGTGTTGATCCGCGTCGAAGATCGGCGCGTCCCTGAATTGATTCATGGGGTTCCCTTCTTCCGCTCGGCAGACTTCTAGAGCG
>NZ_JBOGDD010001177.1:0-2250 GCF_050701675.1 Mycobacterium sp.
GCCGCGGCGACGTAACACGGGGCCCAACGGCCTGCGTCGCGTAACAGGAGTCGGTAGGACCGCTGGGCACCTCATATCGGTGAATGCATTTCGACCGCTCGGCGCCCCGTAGGTTCGACGTCGTCGGCGCGTACCCCACGGCGATCCTCGACGACCTTCGATGAGGGGCCTTCTACCGCGAGGGACTCGCGGTAGAAGCTGAGGCAGGACGTCACGGGGCTCGACTCCGACTCCATGTGCACCTGCACGTCGTGGAGCGTTGACGAGCAGGTCACAGTGCCGACTCGCAGTCGGCAAACTCACACGGATGTTTTTCGAAGGTGAGCGGATATCTGCGGCAAGCAATGTATACCTAATGCATGTGTTTGCGTATTTCGTATGATGTGCGTACCGACGGTTAGGACATCACATGCCACTGAGCGCGCCGGGGTCAGCAGAACCCATCGTCAAGCGGGCGAACGTGGCCGTGGCGGCGGCGCTGCGCGACGGCATCATCAGGGGTGACCTGCAACCCGGCGAGTCGATCCTGGAAGAAGACGTCGCGGCGACCCTCGGCGTCAGTCGTACGCCCGTGCGCGAAGCCTTGCTGCTACTGGCCGGGGAGCGACTCGTCGACCTCGGCAGTGTTCGTGGTCAGCGGGCGACGGTCCGCGACATGTCCAACGAAGAACTCGGCGAGATCTACGCGATGCGGAGCCTTCTCGAAGGCTACGTCGCTCGTCAGGCTGCGCAACGCGTCACCACCGCCTTGCTTGGCGAGTTAGAGCAGAGCATCGAGCGAATGAAGGTCTTGTGCGGCGACGTGTACGGCCTCATCGACGAGAACCACCGCTTCCACACCGCGATAATCAGCGCCTCGGCGACCAATCGACTCGCCTTCATCGTCAACAACTTGTTGCAGATCCCATTCGAGTACAAACGGGATTTCTGGGCCGACTCAAGCTGCCTCGAAGTAGACCTCAACGGGCATGCAGAGGTGCTTGGTGCCCTGCGTGACCGGGACGCGGACGCAGCAGAGACCGCGATGGCGAAGCACCTGCAGGACGTCGGCGGCTTGGTGCTCGGCAAGCGGCACTAGGTCGTCACCCTCGCCCCTTCAAGGCGTCGGAGCACACCCTTGATTCCTGTGTTATTAATGCTGTATACATAACACATGGACCTCATAACCGAGGAGCCGCGCACCGACCCAGCGGCGACACTGTTCGGACCCTTAGCCGGAATACGCGTCTTGGAGCTGGGCTCCATCGTGGCCGCATCGTTCGCCGCGCGACTGCTGGCAGACCTTGGGGCCGAGGTGATCAAGGTCGAAGGGCCCGACAACTTGGATCCCCTGCGCGGGTGGGGCCAGGGCTCGGTGGACGGTCGATCACTTTGGTGGGGGATCCAGAGCCGCAACAAGAAGCTGATCACGCTCGACCTGCACGGCGAGGAGGGGCAGAGCCTATTCCGCGAGTTGGCCCGGCACAGTGACGTCGTCGTCGAGAACTTCCGGCCCGGTACGCTCGAACGTTGGAACCTGTCTTATGACCGGCTAGCGGCGGCGAATCCGGGACTCATCCTCGCCCGGATCTCCGGATTCGGACAGACCGGTCCGTATCGCCGTCGCCCTGGTTTCGCGGCCGTGGCCGAGGCAATGAGCGGGATGCGGTTCATCAATGGCTATCCGGACCAGGCACCTCCCCGGGTTGGCCTTTCGCTCGGTGATTCGATCGCCGGAACCTTTGCAGCACAGGGAATTCTGGCTGCGCTCCACGAACGGCATGCGAGTGGTCTCGGCCAAGAGATCGACGTGTCGCTGGTGGAGTCCTGCCTTGCAATGATGGAGGGCGCCGTTGCCGAGTACGACCGCCTGGGAATCGTGCGACAGCCCACCGGAACCCGCATCCCGGGGGTGGCGCCGTCGAACGTCTTCAAGACCGCCGATGGACTGTGGTTCGTCATCGCAGCGAGCCAACAGCGGATGTTCGAGCGGCTCTGCGTGACGATGGGCCGCCCGGAGCTTGCCGTGGACCCGCGCTTTTCAACCCATGAGGGCCGGGTCAGTAACCAGATCGAACTCGAGGAATTGGTAGGGGAGTGGGCTCAGCATCGGACCGCCACCGAACTCCAGGAGCTGCTCGAGGACAGTTCCATCGCCGCCGGCCCTGTGTACACGATGGCCGAGGTCGTCCGCGACCCGCAGTTGCGGGCGCGTGACTCGCTCATCACGCACCATAGTGAGTCCGGCGACTTCCTCGCGCAGGGCGTCAC
>NZ_JBOGDD010001178.1:0-14248 GCF_050701675.1 Mycobacterium sp.
GAGCATCAAAGGTTGGCGGTCAGGAGGCGCGGACCAAGGGCACCGTGTCGTCGAGAGCGCTCTCCAGCAGGAAGTGGCCCCCATCGACGAGGTGAATCTCGGCGTTGGGCAGGTCGACGGTGAAGGCGGTGGCACCGGCAGGTTCGAAGATCGGGTCGTCGCGGCCCCATACCGCCAGTAGTGGGACCTGATGTACGCGGAAGTATTCGTGCACGGCGGGATACAGCGCCGGATTGCTCGCATAGTCTCGGAACAGAGCGAGCTGGACTAGGTCGTTGCCGGGCCGAGACAGCCGAGCGTGATCGGTGAGCCACGTCGTCGGATCGACCAAAGTCACGTCGGCGACTCCGGATAGGTACTGCCACTGCGTCATCTCGAGGGTCAGTGCCTGACGGACACCTGACTCCGTCTGCGGGGTCTGATGCTCCCAGTAATCCCAGACCACACTGAAGAAGTCGGACTGGAACCCGTCCTGGTAGGCGTTGCCGCTCTGGCTGATGATCGCCGCGATCGATGCCGGATCGCGTAACGCGAGCCGCCAGCCGATCGGTGCGCCGTAATCGTGTACGTACATCGCATAGCGGTGCACACCCAAGTGGTGAAGGAGGCCGGAGGTGAGATCGGTCAGCGCATCGAATGTGTAGTCGAAGTCGGCGGTAGGCGGCGCATCGGACAAGCCGAAACCCAGATGGTCTGGCGCGACCAGATGCCATCGGTCGGCGAGCAGCGGAATGATGTTGCGGAACATCGACGAGCTGGCCGGAAATCCGTGCAGCAGAACAAGAGTAGGTGCGCCAACCGGCCCGGACTCCCGATAGAACAATCGGTGTCCGTCGATGTCCACGAACCGATGGTGGGTAGCAGGCACGCCGTCGTCACCTAGTCCGTTCGAGCAGCACCGGAGGGATTTTCATCTCGCAAATGCTACGGACACGCAGTTGACGACCAGTGGAGTCGCGAATTCAGTCGTGAGGTTTCGTCGGCTACGCGAACACGGGTAGCGGCACGGTAGTCGTCACGATCAGGACGGGCGTCACCCGGCTGGGTGCCACCCCTGCATCGCCGCGTCCATCTGCTCGTTCTCTAGGGCGTTGACGGCGAGACGCTGCTGGTGCTCGCAGTACCGCATCCCGTCGAGGAGCAACGCGACGTACCGTCGCCATAGATCCGACTCGACGTGACCTGCCCATTCGCTCACGGTGCCGGCCAGCAGGCCCACGATCGGCATGTCCGTTGGCGCAACGTCGGGTCGTAGATGGCCGTCGGCTCGCGCTCGCTCGACGAGTTTCGAGACAAGCGGATCGATCCGCAACCGCGACGCCTCGACGCCACAGCCGCCATAGGCCTTGCTGTAGACCATCTCGCGTAAGCCGCGATCGGTCGCGGTCAATTCACATAGCTGTTCGACGAACCACACGAACCCGTCCCACGAATTCTCATGCTGCAGTGCAGCTTCCGCGAGTGCCGCGACCTGGTCGATACCTTCTTCGAAGATGGCGCCGACCAGTTCCTCCTTCGTGGCGAACCTTCGGTACACCGTTCCCACCCCGACGTTCGCGTGGTGGGCCACGTCGTTGAGCGTGGCCTCGAGCCCCTTAGTCGCGAACAGCTCCCGCGCAGCCTCGAGTACGCGCTGCCGGTTGCGCTCCGCGTCCTTGCGCAGAGCGCGGCGCGGCTCGTCGTCGGCACTCATGAAATGCAGTGTAAGTGATCCGCGTCATAAGCGGATTGACCTTATCCGCTTCGGTCCTTTAGGTTGGCTACTTAGACCGGCCCGATCCGAACGTTCGTGGTCCCATGTGGAAAGGCTCGACTTTGACCGCCGCCTTGGAGCACTTGCGCGCGTGCACTCGATCGCTGTCGTATCAACACTTTTCGACACCGAGGCCACCGCGGTGATCGGGGTAGTCAAGCGTGTGTGGTTGCCCGTCCTCATGGTGGCGGCGGTGCTCGTCGGCGCCGTCAGCGTTTCCCACCTGCGGTCTGTGTTCGGGTCTGATGGGGCCGTGGTGACGCCGGTCGGCTCGGACACGGCGCAGAAGTTCAATCCGAAGGTCGTCGTGTACGAGGTCTTCGGCACGGCGAACACCGCGACCGTCAACTACACCGACCTCGCGGGATTGCCGCAGCGGGTGGCCGACGTGACCCTGCCGTGGACCCTGCGACTGGAGACGACGGTGCCGTCGGTCCAGCCCAACCTCGTCGTGCAGGGCGATGGCCAGTCCATCGGCTGCCGCGTGACGGTCGACGACGAAGTCAAGGACGAAAGGACGGCGCAAGGCGTGAACGCCGCAACGTACTGCTTGGTGAAGGCGGCATGAGCTCTTCCCCTGAAGAGGCCACGACCGACGCCATCCCGACTGCGCGCCACGCCGCCCACCCTCGGCTACCGCGCTTCTTCCGCGCCTTCGCCATCCCGATCGTCCTGGTCTGGATAGCCATCGTCGCGATCCTCAACACCACCGTGCCCCAGCTCGAAGAAGTGGGGAAGCTCCGGGCGGTATCGATGAGCCCCAACGACGCGCCCGCGCTCATCGCGACCAAGCGCGTTGGCGAGGTGTTCAAGGAGTACGACACCAACAGCAACGTGATGATCGTGCTCGAGGGTGACGATCCGCTGGGCGCCGACGCGCACGCGTTCTACGACCAGATGATCCGTGAACTCCGCGCCGACACCAAACACGTTCAGCACGTTCAGGACTTCTGGGGCGACACCTTGACCGCGGCCGGTGCGCAGAGCATCGACGGCAAGGCCTCCTACGTTCAGGTCTACATCGCGGGCGATCAGGGCGAGGCATTGGCCAACGAGTCGGTGGATGCCGTGCGGAACATCGTGGACGGCGTCAAGGCGCCGCCCGGCGTCAAGGCCTTCGTCACGGGTCCGGCTGCGACGACCACGGATCAGAACGCCGTCGGCGACGCCAGCATGAAGACCATCGAAATGCTGACGTTCGCGGTCATCATCGTGATGCTGCTGCTCGTCTACCGGTCGGTCGTCACGGTGGTGGTAACCATGGGCATGGTGGTCGTCGGCCTGCTCTCGGCCCGCGGCATCGTGGCCTTCCTCGGCTATCACCACGTCTTCGGACTCACGACGTTCTCGACCAACATGGTGGTGACGCTCGCGATCGCCGCCGCCACCGACTACGCGATCTTCCTGATCGGTCGATATCAGGAAGCGCGGAGACTGGGAGAGGACCGAGAGTCGGCCTACTACACCATGTTTCACGGTACGGCTCACGTCGTGCTGGCGTCGGGCATGACCATCGCCGGGGCGACGCTCTGCCTGCACTTCACCCGGCTCCCGTACTTCCAGACCATGGGCATCCCGCTGTCGGTCGGTATGACGATCGTGGTCGCCGCAGCGCTCACCCTCGGGCCCGCGGTCATCTCGCTCGTCACCCGATTCGGCAAGGTGTTGGAGCCGCGGCGGTGGGGACGATCCCGGGGATGGCGGCGGGTCGGTTCCGCGACCGTGCGATGGCCAGGCGCCGTCCTCGTCATGGCCGTCGTGCTGGCTCTCGTCGGTCTGCTCACCCTGCCCGGCTACCACACCACCTACAACGACCGCATCTTCCAGCCCGACGACGTCCCGGCGAACGTCGGCTATGCGGCGGCCACTCGGCACTTCTCCGAAGCGAAGATGAATCCAGAACTGATCATGGTGGAAGCCGATCACGATCTGCGCAACCCGGCCGACTTCCTGGTCATCGACAAGATCGCCAAGGCGATGGTGCGCGTGCACGGCATCGCGCAGGTGCAGACGATCACGCGACCCGATGGCAAGCCGGTAGAGCATGCGTCGCTCGCCTACACGATGAGTCAGAGCGGCACCGGGCAGCTCTTGAACAACGACTATCAGCAGACCGTCCTCGGGAACACGCTGAAACAGGCCGACGAGATGCAGACGACCATCGACTCGATGACGAAGATGCACAGCATCACCCTGCAGCTGGCGGACGTCACGCAGCGGATGTCCACGAAGTTCGAGAACACCTCGGCCGACACCAACGAGATCCGTAACCACCTCGCCGACTTCGACGACTTCTTCCGGCCGCTGCGCAGCTACTTCTATTGGGAGCCGCACTGTTTCGACATCCCGGTGTGCTGGTCACTGCGGTCGATCTTCGACACCCTCGATGGCATCAGCACCCTGTCCGACGACTTCCAGGATCTGGTGCCCGACATTCAGCAACTGGCGCAACTGACACCTCAGATGGCGGCGCTCATGCCGGCCATGATCCAGACGATGAAGAACCAGAAGCAGTACCTGCTCAACCAGTATCAGGCGCAGAAGGCGCAACAGGACCAGAACATGGCTCAGCAGGAGAACGCGACGGCGATGGGGCAGGCCTTCGACGCCGCCCTCAACGACGACAACTTCTACCTGCCGCCAGAGGCGTTCAAGACGGCCGACTTCCAGCGAGGCATCAAGCTGTTCCTCTCGCCGGACGGACATGCGGTGCGGTTCACCGTCTTTCACCAGGGCGACCCGTTGACCGAGGAGGGCACCTCGCACATCGAGCCCCTCCGTATCGCGGCCGCAGACGCCATCAAGGGCACCCCGCTGGAGGGTTCGACGGTCTACGTCGGCGGCAGTGCGGCCATGTTCAAGGACATGCAGCAGGGCGCGGACTACGACCTGCTGATCGCCGCGATCGCCGCGCTGATCCTGATTTTCCTCATCATGGTGGTGCTCACCAGAGCCATCGTCGCGGCGGCGGTCATCGTCGGGACGGTCGTGTTGAGTCTTGGTGCTTCCTTTGGCCTTTCAGTGTTGTTGTGGCAACACCTCATCGGCATTCCGCTGCACTGGATGGTGCTACCGATGTCTGTCATCGTCCTGCTTGCAGTTGGTGCCGACTACAACCTCCTGCTGGTGTCCCGGATGAAGGAGGAGTTCCACGCCGGACTGCACACGGGCATCATTCGGTCCATGGCAGGCACGGGATCGGTGGTGACGTCCGCGGGCTTGGTGTTCGCCTTCACGATGATGTCCATGGCGGTCAGCAGCCTGATCGTGATCGGCCAGGTCGGTACCACCATCGGCCTTGGTCTGCTCTTCGACACGCTGGTGGTGCGTTCACTCATGACGCCGTCCCTGGCAGCGCTGCTCGGACGCTGGTTCTGGTGGCCGCTACGCGTGCGCCAACGCCCGGTGCCGCAACCTTGGCCTCGCCGCGATCCGGTCGCCGTACCACCTGGCGCGACGTCGTAGGAGTCGGCCACGTGGCGTCATCGTGACGGAGGCTGCGGACTAGCGACGCTACCGGCCACGACGGTTGGGCACTCGGCCGAGGTCTCGGTATACGCCGAATCCGTGCTCACCTCGTGGCTCTGCGCTGCACCTGAGCGTAGGCGGCGGTGGCCGCCAACGCCATCAAGCCGACCAACAGGTACTGCCACGCCTGCGACAGCTTGAGGAAGATCGTCGCGTTGCTGATCACCTGCAACAGCAGCACGCCGAAGATCACCCCGAGGAAGCTGCCGCGGCCGCCGAAGATCGACGCGCCACCGAGGACCACCGCAGTGATGGCGGCCAGCGTATAGCTGATGCCGGCCGTCGGATCACCGACGCCGATCTGCGCCATCAGCAGCAGCGCACCGACGGCGGTGAGCACGGAACTGGCCAGGTAGGCGATCATCTGCACCGCGTCGACTCCGACGCCACGCTTGCGGGCCGCCGCTTCGTCAGAACCCGATGCGCGCAGCCGCAGACCGAAAGACGTCCGACGAGAGGCGAACTCGAACCCGACGAGCACGACCACGCCGATGATCACGGCGATGGGGAAGGGGCCGACGCGACTGTTGATGGCCTCGACCACGTCGAGAGCGATCACACCGCCCGGCGAGTCACGCCAGACCAGCGACAGCCCTTGCAGGCCGGTGTAGGTGATCAGCGTTGCTACCACCGGTACCACGCGGGAGTAGCGCACCATGGCGCCATTGGCGACGCCGACCGCGGCCGCCAGCCCGAACATCAGGATGAATCCCAGTATCCACCAGCCGAATCCGTACCCCTCGACGATGAAGAACGACGCGACCACCACCAGAGTTCCGCTCAGGGGTCCGACCGAAAGGTCGATGCCGCCGGTCAGCATGACGATCAGCTGCCCGGCCGCCAGGAACAGCACCGGGGCCACGAGCATCAGCAGGTTGGCGATGTTGAACTCCGACAGGAACCGCCCGTTGACCACGGTGGTGACCGCACCGAGCGCCAGAATGGCCGCAAGCAATACCAGGCTGGGTGACTGTTGGCTGCCGACTAGGCGCTGCCAGCGGCTGGGGTGGCCGCTGCGGGGAGCGGTAGCGGCGGTGTCGCCACCGGTGTCGACGCGGCCCGCGGTCAGCGAGGCCTGGGTGATCGCGTGTTCGGTGACGTCGTCGGCGACGAGTTCCTTGACCACCCGTCCGCGGGAGAACACCAATACGCGGTCGCACAGCCCCGCGAGTTCGACGTCGTCGGAGCTGAGAACGACCACGGGGGTTCCGGCGTCGGCGACGTCACGGAGGCGGTGGTAAATCTCCGATCGGACGCCGACGTCGATGCCTTGGGTGGGTTCGTCGCAGAGCAGTAGTTCCGGCGCCGACAGCAGGGCCCGGCCCAGCACGACCTTCTGCTGGTTGCCGCCGGACAGCGTGCCGACCTCGGCGTCGATGGTGGCGGTCTTCACGCCGAGTTCGGCGACCTGTTCGGTCGCCAGTTTGCGTTCGGTGGCCGGGGACACGAAACCGGCTCGGGAGACCCGTGACAACGCGACCACGGAGAGGTTCTCGCGCACCGTCAGGATCGGCGAGATGCCTTCGATGCCGCGCTCCTGTGGCATCAGGATGACGCCCTCGTCGCGCGCCGCGCGCGGTGACGAGAGCCGGACCAGGCCACCGTCGATGGACACCTGGCCATGGGACGGGACGGCGCCGCCGAGCGCGCGGATGAACTCGCGCTGACCGTTGCCCTCGACGCCGGCCAAGCCGAGGATCTCGTGCCGTCGGATCGTGGTGGACACGTCAGGGGCGTCAACGGCACCGAAGTCGGTGACCACCACGGCCGGCTCGCCGAGGTCGGCGGAACGGTCGGGGAAGAGCGTCTCCACCGCGCGCCCGGCGATGAGCGTGACGATTTCGTCCTCGGTGATCTCGGTGGCGGCGAACTGACCGCGAATTCGCCCGTCGCGCAACACTGTGATGCGGTCGGCGAGTTCGAAGACGTCGGGCAGGCGGTGACTGATGTAGACGATCGTGACGCCGGCTGCCGACAGTTCGCGGATCAGCTGGAAGAGGCGCGCGGACTCTGCGGCGGCGAACGGTTCGGTCGGCTCGTCGAGGATTAAGACGCTCGGTTCGCACGCCAGGGCGCCGCAGATCTCGATGGCCTGCTTCTCGGCCAGGCCTAGCTGGCCCGCAGGCACCGTTGGGTTGATCGGGATGCCCATCGGCTTGAGCTTCTCCGTGGCCCATGCGTCGACGTCGCGCAGCCGTGGGCGCAGGCCGGGTGGAACGGCCAGGGCCAGGTTCTCGGCCACGGTGAGGTCGGGCAGGATCGCCGGGATCTGGTAGGCGATGGCAAGACCGGCTTCCTTGGCTGCCAATGGTGAGGCCGAGGTGAGTTCGTCGTCGCCGATGCGCACGGTCCCGCGGTCGGGGGACAGTGCGCCGGAGGCGACCGCCATCAGTGTCGACTTGCCTGCGCCGTTGCCGCCGACCAGGGCGTGTACTTCGCCTGGTTGGGCTTCGAAGCTGACGTCGTCCAGTGCGGTGACGCCGGGGAAGGTCTTGGTGACACCGGCGACGGAGAGTCCGCGACGGGTGTTGCGTGCCAAGGTCTTCGACCCTTCTTCGGTTCGGCCGGGTGCGGTGGGGTTCTGGGTCATCGGTAGATCTCCGCGAGTTTCTCGGTGCTCAGCTCGGAGGAGGTGACGGCGCTGGCGGGCAGGGTCGGGTCACACTCCGGAATGAGTTTGGGGTCCAGTGAGTTCATGACGATGGGCACGTTGACGATGTCGGGTTCGGGCTCGGGGATGTCCTGTGCGGCGGCAATGGCCTTGCGCAGGGCGAGGCGCACGATCCACGTGCGCGAGGTGACGGCGACAATCTGGAACTGTGGCTGTTTGGGCTTGTTGTCGACGTAGGCGCAGGCAAATCCGTTGTTATCGTTGGCCGTCCACACCGGAAGCGGTCGCCCGGCTTGCAGGAACGCGCGGATGCCGCCGAGGGAACTGTCACCGGAGTCGGTGATGACGGCGTCGATCTTGGGGTACTTGGCCAGCAGGCCCGCGACGACACGTTGGGTCTGCGCGGGGTTCCAGCCGGTGTCGATCGGAGTGCCCGGATCGTTGAGCAGGGTCACCTTCTTGCAGTCGGGGTTGTTGGCGAGCTCGTCCTCAATGCCGTGAATCTCGCTGAGACTCTGGGCATTACCGGGCGTGCCGCCGAGGAACACTGCGTTGCCGCCCTGTGGGCCCAGCGCTTGGCAGACCCACTTCGCCCACACAGCGCCGTCGGTGACCGTGTTGTGCCCGACGAAGGTCGTGTAGTCCACGCCGGGGGTGCCGCCCGGGCTGGCGGTGTAGGGCACGACGGCGACGCCCGCGTCGAAGGCCTCGCGCAGGGTGGGCAGCAGTGCCGGGCCGGCATCCGGGAACACGACGAGTGCCTCCACCCCCAGTGCGACGAGGGCCTTGATGTCGCTGATGGCCTTCTGCGGATTGCCCTGGCCGTCGGCGTAGGGCAGCAGTTCGAGGTTCGGGCACTTGCTGACCTCGTCCTCGAACTCGGCACGGGCGGTCTTGCGGAATGCGTTGTCGCCGACACCGTCTGCGAGGGCGACCTTCAAGGGGCGGTTTCCGCAGAAGTCGGTGATGGGCCGCAGTTGGTCGACCGAACCGCTGAGCTTCGGATCGAGGTAGACGGGGTCGACCTGGAACGCGGTGGGCTTGCTGAACGGACCGCCGGCGCATGACGCCATCGAGCACGCCATCAGGAGCGCTGCGGTGGCGGACAGCAGCCGCGCAGAGCGGAAACGAATGGTCACGCCTATTCTCCTGTCGCTCACGATGTCTGGGGCCGGCTGGACGTGGTGCCGCTGCGGAACCGCACGAAGTGCCGCCAGTTCACGCCGCGGAGCACGATGGCGGCGGCGAGCACGAGGGCCTGAATCAGCAACTGCATGGCTGTCGATGCGCCTGCGGCCAGCACCACCTGCCCGAGTTGGGTGAGGAAGAGGGCGGCCACGGCGGTAGCGATGATGGAGGAGATGCCGCCGCGCAGCTGCGTGCCACCGAGAACGACCGCAGCGATGGTGGTGAGCTGGTAGGCCTGGCCCAGTTGAAGATCGGGGGTGCGCAGGTAGGCGGCGAGCAGCATTCCAGCGGTGGCGTAGGCGATTCCGGCTAGCACGTAGGCCATGACGCCGTGGGTCGAAGTGCGCAGACCCGCGATGCGAGCCGCTGGCACTCCAGCGCCGACGGCGACGAACCGTCGTCCCAACACACTCTGCTTCAACACCAGATGTGTGACGGCCACCAGTACGACCGCGAGGAGAAATAGTGTGGGGATCCCGGCGGCCGAGCTGACCGCGAAGGCGCTCACGGCAGGGTCGGCGGTACCGGGGAAGCCGCCGGACAGCATGAGCACCAGCCCGATCAGCAGCGAGTTCACCGCCAGCGAGGCGACGAAGGCGGCCACCGAGAACCGCACCACCGCAACGCCGATGACCAGTCCCGACACCGCGCCGGCGACAATGCCGAGCAGCACGCACACCAGGGTGGGAAGTTGTCCGCCCTGGGCGAGTTTGGTGACGCACACCGCGGCGACGGCCATCACTCCGGGAACTGACAGGTCGATGCCGCCGTGGGTGATCACCAAGGTTTGTCCCAGCGCGGCGATGGACATGACCCCGGCGAACGGCAGCATCGCCGTGAGTGCCGAACCCGTCATGCTTCCGGGGGCGATGAGCGGGCTGATCGCGAAGATGACGACGGCCAGAAGCCAGATCGGCATGAACCGGTCGGTTCGGATCCGGTGCAGCACGGCCGTGGCGCGGCCGGGACGTTGCCGGCTGTCCGGCCCGGTTTCAGACATGAGAGTTGACATGGTCGGGATCCTCGAAAGTCGTTGTGCTGGGCCGGGTTGATCAGACGCTGGTGTAACCGCCGTCGACGGCCAGCGCCGCGCCGGTCACGAAGCTGGAGTCGGGCCCCAGCAGGAAGGCGATGGTAGATGCCACCTCAGCGGCCTCGGCGATGCGACCGATCGGGTGCGCGGCGTAAAGGGCCTGACGGGCGGCGTCGGGATCCGGCTGTGCGCCGAGGTAGGTCGCGAGCTGACAGGTCTCGACGGTGCCCGGGGATACGACGTTGGCCCGGATGCCCCTTGCGGCGTACTCGACTGCGATCTGGCGGGTCAGCTGGGCGACCGCACCCTTGGATGCGCAGTAGGCGGCTTGATTGGGCAGCGCCACGGTGCCGGAGATGGAGGAAAGGTTGACGATCGAGCCCGGCCGGTCCGCTGCCAGGAGGCGACGAATGAACTCCCGGCAGGCCAAGAAGACGCCGGTCACGTTGACCGACTGCAGGGCGTTCCAGTCGTCGAGCGTGGTGTTGGTCAGCGGCTTGGAGATCATCACCGCCGCCGAGGTGACAAGTCCGTCGACGCCGCCGAAGGCGTCGTATCCCGCGTCGATCGCGGCAGTTGCGGCGTCCTCGTCGGAGACGTCGGCGACGACCGTGATCACGTCGGCACCCGATGCCCGGGCGGCATCGGCCGTCTGCTCGAGGTAGTTGCCGTCGATGTCCACGAGTACCAGTCGGTGTCCGCGCTGGGCCAGCAGAGTGGCGGTGGCTGCTCCGATTCCGCTGGCAGCACCGGTGATCAGGGTGGCCGTCGATGTCGTTGATGCGGTGCCGGTCATTGGCTCATCCGTCCTTCGACATTCTGCATGCAGCACGCAAAGTATCCCACGTCACACACATTGACATGCTGCATGCAGCATGTCAATGTGAGGCGACGAGTTCGTGGAAGTGGAGGACATGGGTGTCGGACGTCGAGTCAACGCCGGGTGTGCAGGCCGTCGATGGGGACGTGACCATCGCCGTGGCTCAGGTGCCGTCGGTACTGGGCGAGCCGGACGCCAACATCGAAGCGATGTCCCACTGGCTGCGGCAGGCCGCCGAGCGTGGCGCACAATTGACCGTCTTCCCGGAGTGCGCGCTGTCCGGCTACATGATGGACTCGCGCGCCCAGGTCCAGGACGCGGCCATCGAGGTCACCGAGGATCGACTTGCGACGCTGATCGAAACTGCCTCGAGTACGGGCACATTCGCAGTAGTGGGCCTGTTGGAGCGCGACGGTGACAAGGTATTCAACGCGGCTGCGCTGATCGGCCCCGAGGGAATCGTGGGCACCTATCGCAAACAGCACCTGCCTCGATTGGGAGCCGACGTCTTCGTCGATCCCGGCGACGGGGTGGCGCCCCGAGTGTTTGACGTTGGTGCGCTGCGCGTCGGGATGATGATCTGCTTTGACCTGCGCTTCCCGGAATGCGCCAGGGCCGCAGCTCTGGGCGGCGCGGATGTGATTGCGATGCCGACCAATTGGCCGCTAACGGCGGGATTCCTGGCCGACTACATGACGCGGGTGCGCGCGGTCGAGAACCTCGTCTATCTGGCTGTCGCCGACCGTTGCGACCGCGAGGTCGGCACCGACTTCTTGGGCCGCAGCCAGGTGGTGACGCCGTCGGGTGAGGTGCTGGTCGACGCGGGGACTGCCGAGGGCATCGCAGTCGCGCCAATCGACCTCGCCCAGTCCCGCACCAAGACCTTGACGTTCGACGATCCGCCGTTCTCGCTTCCGGTGTTCGACGGTCGTCGGCCCGAGCTGTATTCGGCGCTCACCACTCCTATCCACCATTGAGCAGAAGGAGGCCATCGTGTGTGGACCCGGCATCATCGATGAGCGCACCCGCAACCTGATCGCCGCGCATGCCGCGAACTTCCGGGAGGTGACGATGAGCCCCTTCGGACCCGACGACGAGATCGGCATGCTGAACCTGATCAGCGCCGAGAAATCCCGTGAGGTGATGCGCAACGTCGACGGTGGCGCGGCGATCGACCTGTCGGTGGACTACTTCGTCGGGATGCCGTCGTGGACCAAGGCCGGCGATCCGGGTTTTCAGCAGTGGATGACGCACACCCCGGCAGGCACCGTGCTCGATGACGTGACGGGCGTCGGCGTCGATCAGAACCACCTCGTGGGCTACTCCGGGGATGCGATGTCGATGTATACGCACTGTGGCACCCACATCGACACGTTGAACCACTTCGGCTATCGCGGCAAGATCTTCAACGGATTCGAAGCGGCGCAATGCATCAGCTCACGGCACTGGATCAAGTGCGGCGCCGACAAGTTCCCGCCGATCATCACCCGCGGCGTCCTGTTCGACGTCGCAGGGCTGCACGGTGTCGACATGCTGCCCGAGAACCACGGCATCGGCGCCAAGGACCTGAGCGATGCGCTGGCGCGGCAGAAGACTTCGTTCCACCCCGGAGACGTCGCGCTAGTGCGGACCGGACGGATGCGGCACTGGCCGGACGTCGACCGCTACATCGAAAACGCGCCCGGCTTGAACCGGGATGGCGCGCAGTACCTCGCCGAGGCGGGGGCGGCCGTCATCGGTGGTGACACCCTCGCGCTCGAGCAGTCCCCCGCCCCCGATGCCGAGAACTGGCAGGTAGTGCACACCTACCTGCTGGCCGAGGCGGGCGTGCCGATCATGGAGGTCGTCGACTGCGAAACCTTGGCCGCGGAGGGACTTTACGAGTTCGCGTTCATCGGCGCGTGCATGAAGGTCCGCGGCGCCACCGGCGCGCCGATGCGTCCGCTGGCGATGCCGCTGCTGCGCTGAGTGTCGCCGTCGCCGTCGTCTTCTGCTGCCGCGCGTTGCGCGCATCGAAAGGATTGCCCATGTCCACATCGCCCGAATCCGGATATCAACCCGGTACCTCGGCGGTAGACAGTAGCCGAACGTCATACGGCGACGCCGGTTTCAGCCGCTACCTGCGCCGTGCGTTCCTTGCATCGGCGGGTTACGACGACGAGAGCCTGGAACGCCCCATCGTCGGAATCGCTGTCACGCAATCGGACTACAACACCTGCCACCGTGACATGCCCGCCCTGCTGGCGGCGGTCAAGCGGGGTGTCGAACAGGCCGGTGGTCTGCCGATGGACTTCCCGACGATCTCGCTTGGGGAGATCCTCACCGCGCCGACCACGATGCTGTTCCGCAATCTGATGGCAATGGACACCGAGGAGATGATCCGAGCGTTGCCGATGGATGCGGCAGTGCTGTTGGGTGGCTGTGACAAAACAGTGCCGGCGCAGTTGATGGCGGCGGCGTCGTCGGATATCCCGGTAATGCTGGAGGTCGTCGGGCCCATGATGACCGGCTCGTGGCGGGGTGAGCGACTGGGTGCGTGCACCGACTGCAGGCGACTCTGGGGTGCCCACCGTGGCGGTGAGCTCGACGGTGACGAGATCGTCTCGGCACGACAGGAATTGGTTTCGACGGCGGGCACGTGCACGGTGATGGGTACCGCGTCGACCATGGCGGCGCTGACCGAGACGCTGGGGATGATGCTGCCTGGCGGCGCCACCCCACCCGCGGTGAGCGGGGCGCGGCTGCGACACGCCACGGAAACCGGCAGGCGCGCCGTCGAATTGGCACGTGCGGGCGGCCCGCTACCTCGTGAGGTGATGACCAAGGAGGCGTTCGAGAACGCCATCCGGGTGCTCGCGGCGATCGGTGGTTCGACCAACGCCCTGATCCACGTGATCGCGGTGGCGCGGCGCTCCGGGGTGAAGCTGGAGCTGTCGGACTTCGACGAGATCGGCGCCGACACACCGCTTCTGGTCGATTGCAAGCCGTCGGGGTCCGGGTACATGGAGGACTTCCACCGGGCCGGCGGTGTCCCGGCGCTGTTGACGGAGCTCGCGCCTCTGCTGCACCTGGATCATCGTGGTGTGAGCGGGCGTTCATTGGGCGAGCTCATCGACGCGGCCGACGCACTGGCCGACTGGCAGGACACGATCCGCCGCCTCGAGCAGCCGTTGGGCGCGCCGGGAGCACTGGCGGTGTTATCGGGGTCGTTGGCACCCAACGGGGCGATCATCAAGGCGTCGGCGGCCAGCCCGCACTTGATGCAGCACACCGGGCCAGCGCTGGTGGTGGACAATCCGGCCGACGCCGCGACCC
>NZ_JBOGDD010001179.1:0-1635 GCF_050701675.1 Mycobacterium sp.
CCGGTCATCAGACCGTCGCGCGGACCGGGACCGAGGCCCGCACCGATGTAGAGCACCGTGCTGATGGCATTGAGCAGGACGGCGCCGAGCATCATCGCGACCCGCACCCGCAGATCCGACGGCGACGGCAGCAGCGCCATTCCGGCGTCCACGGTGACGGCGATGACGATGACGTTGGCGACCGTGCCGATCCCCGGCCGGTTCCGCAGCGGAATCCAGGCCAGCAGGACCGCGACGCCGACCACGGCGGAGGCGATGCCGATGGTCACACCAGTCCGTCCGGCGAGGCCCTGGTGGAATACGTCCCAGGGGTCGAGCCCGAGGCCGGCGCGCACCATCACCGCCATCGAGAAGCCGTAGCCGATCAGGCCGACCAGAAGCGCCACTCCCCGGGCGCTCGCCCGCTTCACGCGTGGTCGGGGAATCGGGCGCGGATGGCGTCGAGCTCGATGCGCATCCTGCGGGCGTCGGCGTCGATTTCAAAGCTGCCGCGCGGTCCGGGCTGAGCGCGGAAGACGCGGCCCATGCCACGCACCTTGCGAGTCATCCGAGAGGTCCAGTGTTGTGCCATGGATCGATATTGACCCTCAACTGGCCTTGCCTTCAATATCCAGTTGAGGCAAACTGGCCTCCATGATCGACGAACTGGCGTGGCGTCGGCTCGATGTGGACCTCCTCGCCCGCGAGCTAGGCAACTGGCGCACCTCCAGTGCCAGCGGGCCGGCCTACCAGGGACTCGCCGACGGTCTGCGCATGCTGATCGTCGACGGCCGGTTGCCCGTCGGCGCTCAACTACCGAGCGAACGGGCACTCGCCGACGCCCTGCGCGTCTCACGCACCACCGTCACCGCGGCGTACACCCAGATGCGCGACGACGGCTACCTCAACGGACGCCGTGGAGCGCGGAGTACCACGGCACTTCCCGTCGTCGCACCGACCACCGCCCCGATCGCAGGCCGCACGGCTCTTACCGGGAACTCGCCGGCCAACCTCGCGGCCGCCACGCTCTCCGCCCCCGCCGCCGCCGTCTCACAGGCGTTCGCCGAGGCCGCCCAAGAGGTCGCCCCCTACCTTCACGATATCGGGATCGAGCTGGTCGGGGTGCCGCCGCTACGCGAGGCGATCGCCGAAAGATATTGTGCGCGAGGGCTTCCCACTGAACCGGACGAGATCGTGGTGACCACCGGTGCACTCAACGCCATCGGCCTCATCCTCGCGACGTACACCCAACCCGGTGACCGCGTGCTCGTCGAGCAACCCACCTATCACGGCGCGCTCGCCGCGATGGCGAGCCGCGGTGTCCGACCGGTTCCGGTGGCGATGACGCATGACGGCTGGGAGCTCGACGCCGTCGACGCCGCCGTACGTCAGCTGTCGCCGAGCCTGGCCTACCTGATTCCGGACAACCACAACCCGACCGGCATGACGTTGCCACCGGCGGGCAGGAGACGCCTCGCGCACATCATCGCCGAAACCCGCACCCGCACCATCGTCGACGAGACGATCACCGACATGTGGCTCGACGAGGCGGTCCCGCCGCCGCTCGCTGCCTCGATGACCAGCAGACGCGACCTCGTGCTGACCGTCGGATCGATGTCCAAGTCGTGTTGGGGCGGTCTGCGCATCGGTTGGATC
>NZ_JBOGDD010001180.1:0-17373 GCF_050701675.1 Mycobacterium sp.
GGCAAGGTCGTCAAGAATCGGGTGCATCTCGACGTCAGGGTCGGCACCGGGCTGGTGGGCGCGGATCGCCTCGCCGCACTCGAGGCCGAGTGCGCACGGCTAGTCGAACTCGGCGCGGCCCGCGTTCGATTGTTGTCTGCCGCCGACGGAGAAGAGTCCTGCATCGTGATGCAGGACATCGAAGGCAACGAGTTCTGTCTCGACTGATAGACCTCGACTGATAGACGAAGTGCTGATGGTGTCGAAGTCGCCACTCAGGAGGGGCGACCGCGCCGTGGATGCGTCGAAAGGTTGATCGGCCACTGAACTCGGTGGAGTTCCGCTTCAACGTGTAGGGCAAGGGCTGACGCCGTTCACCGATCAGTTTGGCGCCGGCTTTCCCAGGGTAGCCAGCGGGCAAGTTGGGGCATGCATACGGAGGATCACGATCATGTTCGGCAAGATCGCGGCGACGGCACTGATGGGTGGGGCGCTCGGCGTGGCGGCGTTCGGCCTCGGCGCTGGTACGGCGCAAGCCGACGACCATGGGCACGGCGGATGTTGGCCGTTTCCGTGCGACGTCGTCAATGGGCCGCCCGGGCACAACCCCTTCGGCCCGCCCGGACAAGTGAAGAAGGACCCATGCCTCGGACCGTTCCCGAATCCCAACTATGGCGTCCCGCCCGGTCACTGGGACGACGTCGTGTCCTGGTGGCCCCGGTAATACGGAGGGATTCAGGAACGGAATGCGCGAAGGCGATCTGCGGGCCATCTATCGCGGCTACCTGCGGTGCTTGAACGAGCGAGAGTGGCCGAAGCTCGGAGAGTTCGTTGCCGATGCGTTGTCGTACAACGGGAAACGCACGAGCCTCGGCGACTACCGAGCGATGCTGGAAGCGGACACGTACGCGATTCCGGATCTCCAGTTCCACCCGGAGGTTCTTCTCGCCGACGATCAGGTCGTGGCCTGCAGGCTCTTCTTCCACTGCACACCGCGGCACCCCTTTCTGGGTTTCGAGCCGACAGGTGGACGAGTTTCGTTTCCGGAGCACGTCTTCTACAGGTTCGACAATCGGCGGATCGTCGAGGTCTGGTCGGTAATCGACAAACAGGCCATTCGCGAGCAGGGATTCCGGGATCCATAGCTACCGATGCGAGCGGAACAGGGCAGACAACTGCGCTGGCACACGTAGCTTTCTTGATGGCAGCATTGTGTGCATCAATTGATGCGCGTGGAGGTGTCTAATGAGGACGACGGTAACCATTGACGACGCCCTACTGGCGAAAGCAGCCGAACTCACCGGGGTGAGCGAGAGCGTGGCTCTCTTGCGTCAGGGATTGCAGACATTGATCCGCGTCGAGAGTGGCCGTCGCCTGGCGGCCCTTGGCGGCACGGATTCGAAGGCATCGGCCGCTCCTCGGAGGGGGGAATCTGCCGGTGATTCTCGTTGACACCTCGATATGGATCGACCACTTGCATGCCGCTGAGGCGCGTCTCGTCAGCCTTTTGAGCGACGACGAAATCGGCTGCCATCGCCTGGTCATCGAAGAGTTGGCACTCGGGTCGATCAAGCAGCGTGACGTCGTGCTCGACTTGCTGGCCAATCTGCGCCAGTTCCCCACTGTCACGCACCTTGAAATACTTCATCTCGTTGAAGGTCGCCGCCTATGGGGTAAGGGCTTGAGCGCAGTCGACGCCAACCTTCTTGGGTCGTTCATGCTGGTGGAAGGCGCACAGTTCTGGACGAGGGGCAAGCGGCTGGGGGCGGTCTGCGCGGAGCTGGGCGTACCGGTCGTCGACGAGTTGTGACGTTGTCCGGCAACGGCATCCGGTGGAGCTCCGCTTCAGCGACCTTCAGCGACCTTCAGCGGTGGCGATAGATCAATTGAGACGGGTCAGGCGAGTCAGTACCAATGAGTTGGAACCCGGCCTTTTCGAGAACACGACGGCTCCCGGTGTTGGTTGCGAATACGTAGGCAAGTAGATCGGTGCTGAGCGTGGCATCGCCACTGTCGTGATGCCACGACGTCAGTGCTCTCAGGAGCTCGGTGGCCAGACCTCGTCCCCAATACTGCGGCGCTAGAAGGAATCCGACCTCGCGGTGATTCGTCCCGTGTGCTCGGCTGAAGCCAGCGCGTCCCACGAAGGTGCCATCGAGCTGTTGGATGCGCCACTTCGACCAGCCCTGCGCGGCGTGTTCGGCTTGCCAAGTTCTGAGGCGCGCACGGGTTTGTCGAAGGTCTTGGACGCCACTGGCCATGCGCTTCATCGCCTTGGAATTGCCGTGTAGGGCCTGAAGATCGGGTAGATCGGCAAGTGACCAGGTCGTCAGCAGCAGTCGGTCTGTCTTCAGCACCGTGACTCGGGGGTGATTCGCTTCAGAGAAGGCTCTACTGGAGCCGTCTGAGGAATCAATCGTGGGCATGTTGACATTGTCCTCAGCGACGGCCGTCCATGGTGGGAGGGCGCTGTCCTAGTTTTAAGGAATCACGAGTGATTGCAGGATGTCCCAGTCGATCCGCATCTCGTGTTGACGAAGGCCGGGCTCGCTCAGGTCGTCGAGGTCACGCCCGTCATCGACGGAGTCGGGTTGAGGTCTTCGCCGATGTCGTCGAGGGCGCGCCCAAGGGGCTCGCGGATCAGGAACGTCGTGGCGATCGCGGCCGTGAAACAGCCGAAGGCCACCAGGGTCACCGCGCGCAGCCCAGCGCCGTTGAGCAGCAGTGGCACCAGCAGAGCCCCGGCGAAGGCGCCCACCTTGGCGATACCCGCGGACAGGCCGTGGAAGGTGCTGCGGATGCCGGTCGGGTAGGACTCTGCGGCCAGAAGCATCGTCGTGTAGTTCGGTCCGACGGCAATCCCGAACAGTGAGATGCCGAACACCAGCGCGAAGGGCACGACCGTGGCGCTGAGGCCGGGGAGGACCGTGATCAACAGCATCGCCAGCGCGCAGAGCCCGAAGCCGCCAATCTGCAGCATTCGTCGTGGCATCCGGTCGAGGACGAGCAGGCCGACGATGGCGCCGACGAGGCTGAAGCAGACGACGAGCACGGCGTTCAGGGCGATGTTGGACAGCGTCGTGCCATGGGGGTCAATGGATTTGATGAGCAGCGGTTGGCTCACGGAGTTGCCGTAGACGGCGACGTTGAAGAAGAACCAACTGCCCGCAGTACCCAAGAGGGTGATCAGCAGTTTGCGATTCGAGAATGCCCGGAAGATCCTGGCGCGTGGCCTGCCCGGGGTCGTGGGGGCCGTGAACGTCGCAGCACTCGCTTGAGCGAACCCTTCGAAATCCCTTAGCGCCCGCTCCTCATCGCCTCGCTCAGCGGTCCAACGGGGCGACTCCGGCATGTGACGGCGCTGGTAGAGCACCAGCATCGAGGGGATGGCGCCGATGGCGAAGATCACTCGCCAGGCGACGGCGTCGGGGACGCCGACGGCCAGCACGAGGAGGCTGACGACGTAGGCGGCGACTTGACCGAAGACGTAGAAGATGAACGTGAGGCCGACCAAGCGCCCGCGGTTTCGCCTGTTGGCGTATTCGGTCATGATGACGCCGCTGGCGGGGTAGTCCCCGCCGATTCCCAGGCCGAGGATCAGCCGGCCGATCAGAAGGACGGTGAAGTTGGGGCCTAGCGCGGACACCAGCGCGCCGATGATCATCAGTACCGCTTCGAGTCCGTACACCCGTCGGCGGCCCAGAAGATCGCCGAGGCGACCGAACCCCATGGCGCCCAAGGCAACCGCCAAGAGGGTTGAGCTCGTCAGCATCGCAATCTGACCGCTGGACAACTGGAACTGCGGGCCGGCCAGCAGGGTCACCGTACCGATGACGTTCAGATCGTAGGAATCGGTGAAGAATCCGGCTCCAGCGGTTACCGCCGCCTTGAAGTGGAAGACGCCGAGTTTCGCGTCGTCGATGGACTTGGCCACGTTGGGGTGACCGGCCGTGGTGGTCATGAGGTTCTCCAAGTCAGTGGAATCGGCAACGGGGCACGGTGATACGGCAGTGGCCACGAGCGACGGTGGTCCCATTTCGCTCACTTGTCATGAGAAGTACGTTCTTGCACGCTGGCCAACTGTGTCAACGTGAGCGGGGCTTATTCTTGAGAATTCAGAAAGGCTTTACCCGTAGTACATTTCGTGAGGTCAGACGTTCCCCACCTCTTGCTCAACGTATATAGTCAAGTCGTGGCCATGGCCTTGCACGAGATGATCGCCGACCGACTTCGCGAAGAAATCCGGCTCGGTGAGCTCACCGTGGGAGCTGCCATCCCTTCGGAGGCTCAGCTGTGCGAACGGTGGAAGACCTCGCGCGGACCCGTACGCCAGGCACTGGCGACGTTGCGGGCCGAAGGGGTCATCGCCGGCGGACGTGGCAAGCCGCCGGTGGTGCGCACGACCTCGATCGGACAGCCCTTCGACACGCTGCTGTCCTACTCGGCCTGGGCGCTGTCGATCGGACGCACGCCCGGGCAGCGAACGTTGGAGCTGGCGCTCCGACGCGCAGACGGCCATGCCGCATCACTACTGGGCATCGAGGAGGGCGCGCCCGTCGTGCAGGTGCTACGCCTGCGATATCTCGACGGCGAGCCCGCATTGCTGGAGCGGGCAACCTTCGTCGAGCACGTCGGACGCCTGCTGTTCGACTTCGACTGCGACTCGGGGTCGATGTGGGCGTACCTGCTGTCCCGAGGCGTGGAGTTCGCCACCGCCTCACACGTCATCGACGCCATCGCCGCCGACCCCATCGACTCGCTGCACCTCGAGATCCCCGAAGGGGCCCCGCTGCTACGACAGCAGCGGACCACGCGCGGCGCCGACGGTGAGGTCATCGAGTACCACGACGACCGATATCTGCCCAGCCTGGTCAGCTTCACCCTGGAGAACACCCTTGATGCGCGCTGCGCCGTGACGCGCAACGCGAAACCCTGACTGGGGGCCTACCCGCGGGCTAGAGTCCAGTACTCGAGCGAGTTCGGCCGAGCGTATCCGTGGTGCGCGAAGCCCAAGGCTGAGTCGGCGGTGGCGACCATGATCGTTTCCTTGGCGCGTGGGCTGTGTGTGGCGTGCTGTGCGGTGTTGGTCGCGAGCTGCACGTCGACGAGCGGGCCGACGATCGCATCCTCGGTGACGACGACGGCCACCAGCTCCGCGCCGAGTGGATCCGCGCTGAAGACCCTCGATCCCAAGGCAATTCAGGCCGTCGTGGACGCCGCCGCCAAAGAACTGATGGTCCCGGGGGCGATGGTCGTGCTTCGCACTCCGCAGGGAGAGTTCGACGCGGCGTTCGGCACGACCGAGCTTGGGGCACGGACGCCGCCGGATGCGAACACTCACTTCCGAATCGCCTCGAACACCAAGACCATGACGGCAGCGTTGATCGTGTTGCTCGCCCAGGACGGCAAACTCGAGTTCAGTGACCCGGTCTCCACGTACGTTGCCAATGTGCCCAACGGGCAGAACATCACCATCGCCGAGCTTCTCAAGATGCGCAGCGGCCTCTACGGCTACACGTCGGATCCGGAACTCTCGGCCGCCATGGACGCCGACCCGAAGAAGACATGGACCCCGCAGGAGGTGTTGGACATCGCCTTCCGTCACCCGCCGCAGTTCGCGCCCGACGCCTCCTACGAATACAGCAACACCAACTATGCGCTGCTGGGCCTCATCGCCGAGAAGGTCGGCGGCCGCCCGTTGGCCCAGCAGCTCCAGGACCGGTTGTTCGGACCGGTCGGCCTTGGGCAGACGTCGCTTCCCGCCCCCGGGGACACCGCCATTCCGGCTCCCTACTCACACGGTTACATGTACGGCCGAAGCTATTACGCACTTGCCGACGACCCGTATCCCGCCGACATGCAGGCCGCCGCACGGGCCGGAACACTGCAACCGATCGACTACACCAACCAGAACTCCTCCTACGCCACTGCTGCCGGGGGCGCGATCTCCACGGCAGGCAACCTCGCCGACTGGATGAAGTCACTGGTCTCGGGTCAGGTGTTCGACGCCGACCACCACCGACAGTGGTTGGCGAGCGTGCAAGCCGAGGACCCAGCGGCGCCCGACGGACAGAAGTACGGGTACGGGATCTCCTACCAGCGTTTCGGCCCGCACGCTGCGATGTACTACCACGGCGGCGAAATGCCTGGCTTCAACTCATTCATGGGTTACGACCCGGACAACGATGTGACACTGGTCATCTGGACGAATCTGACTCTCTCGCCGGACGGCAGGACGACGGCGCAGGCCATGCTCGCCCCGCTGCTCGACGAGATCTACGCGGGGTTGTCGCTGGCGCCTCCGCCGACTCCGACGACCACCAGGTAGCGCAGGGATTCGAGTATCAGTCCGCTGCTGGCGCGAGATCGTTCGCTGCAACGGCGAGAATGTCGTTCGCGTGGCTCACGGCAATGAAATGTCCACCGCCGCTGATCGGGTGCCAGACGGCTCCCGGTGTCTTGTCCGCCACCGTCTTGTTGATCACCTCGGGAACCAGGGTGTCGGCGCTGCCCTGCCAGAAATGAACTGGGCGCGCCACCGTCGTCACGTCGAACGGCCACGCCTCGTAGAGCATCGTGGCGTCGACGACGAGGCCGTCTGCGCCGCGTCGAAAGCATTCTTGGCTTGCCTTCACGAATACCGTCAAGACGTCCTCGTCGGACAGCACTTCCTGATCCGCGGTGCTTGTCGATTTCTTGATTGCCTCCGCGTACCGATCGCCGAAGTGCTTGGCGCTCATGCCAAGAATCTCATACATCAGTGTGAAGCCGGGATGGAAGTGAAGTGCCAGGCGGCCGCCAAGCGCATCCGCGCTGCTGAGATACTTCGCGGCCCAGTTCGCTCCGAACGTTCCGTAGTTGCCCCCGGCGATGCACGTCACGTGGACGAGGCGCGTGGGGTCTAGATACGCGGCGGCCGCAAGGGCCCAGGGCCCGCCCTCTGACCAGCCGGTCACCGCGAATCGGTCTGCACCGAAGGAATCCGCCAGCAGCAGGAGGTCATCGGCCCAGGACTCGAAGGTGCGGCCCGGTTGAAGATCGGACCCGCCCATGCCCGGCCGATCCGCGCACACGAATCGCAAGCCATTGGCCCGTGCCGCGGAATCGAATAGGTGCGCCTCCAGGCGGCTGGAGGGCCCCCCGTGGTTGTGCAGGACGAGTGGTCCGTCCGGATCGCCGACTTCGAGATAAGTGAGCGCCCGGTTGCCAACCCGAATACTTCCCTCGATGGCCACGCGGACTCCTTCTGGTGTTGGCCCGGCGTCGAAGCCGAGGTTACTACGGCCCCATTGGGTCTGGCCGGGCGTTGATCATCTCCGGCCTCGAACTGACTGCGAGATCGGCGAATCCTCTGAATTGCACCCTCTTCTAAGGTGAGAGTAGAGTTCGCCGCGACCAGTGTGACACTGGCGTGTCGTGACCTGAATGGAATCCGTGTCCCCTCAAGAGATTTCGCCTGCGCCAAACGTGCGCGAGGCGGGCGATCCAAGTACGTCGGTGATGGCGGCCCTGCGGTCGCCGAAGCGGCTCAAGACAGAAGTGCTCGCTGGGCTGGTGGTGGCGCTGGCGCTGATACCGGAGGCGATCTCGTTCTCCATCATCGCCGGGGTCGATCCGCGGGTGGGATTGTTCGCGTCCTTCACGATGGCGGTGACGATCGCATTCGTCGGTGGTCGTCCCGCGATGATCTCTGCGGCGACCGGCTCCATCGCCTTGGTGATCGCGCCCCTGGCTCGCGAGTACGGGTTCGACTACCTAGTCGCGACGGTCCTGCTGGGCGGTGCGATGCAGATAGTGCTCAGCTTGCTGGGTGTGGCGCGACTGATGCGGTTCGTGCCGCGCAGTGTGATGGTCGGGTTCGTCAATGCGCTTGCGATACTGATCTTCCTGTCGCAACTGCCCTATTTGATCGGCGTGCCCGCACTGGTCTATCCGTTCGTCGTGATCGGGTTGGTGATCATGGTGTTTCTGCCGAAGTTGACCACGGTGATTCCAGCTCCACTGGTTGCCATCGTCGTGCTCACCGCCGTCGTACTGGCGTTGAAGGTGCACATCCCCAACGTCGGTGACGAAGGCGAACTGCCTTCGAGTCTGCCGTCGTTGTTCGTGCCGCAGGTGCCGTTCAATCTGCACACGCTGACGATCATTGCCCCGTACGCGTTGGCGATGGCGCTGGTCGGGTTGCTGGAATCTCTGCTGACGGCAAAGTTGGTCGACGACATCACCGACACCCACAGCAACAAGACCCGCGAGAGCTGGGGCCAAGGCGTCGCCAACATCGTGACCGGCGCGTTCGGCGGGATGGGCGGTTGCGCGATGATCGGCCAGACGATGATCAACGTGAAGGTGTCCGGTGCCCGCACCCGCATCTCGACGTTCTTGGCCGGGTTGTTCCTACTCTGCCTCGTCGTCGGACTCGGCGACATCGTCGGCTTGATCCCGATGGCGGCACTGGTCGCGGTGATGATCATGGTGTCGGTCGGCACGTTCGACTGGCACAGCATCGCGCCCTCCACGCTGCGCAGGATGCCCCGTAGCGAGACGTTGGTCATGGTCGCGACCGTGGCGGTCACCGTCGCCACCAACAACCTCGCCTACGGCGTCATCGTGGGGGCGCTGACCGCGATGGTGCTGTTCGCGCGGCGCGTCGCCCACCTGGTCACCGTCGAGAGGACCGTGGACTCCTGCGAGGGCACTGATCGTACGCTCGACACCGTGACCTACAGAGTGACCGGCGAGTTGTTCTTCGCCTCCAGCAATGACCTGGTGTATCAGTTCGACTACGCGGGCGATCCCCGCACCGTGGTGATCGACATGTCGGAGTCGCACATCTGGGATGCCTCGACGGTCGCGGCCCTGGATGCGGTGACCACGAAGTATCACGCGAAGGGCAAGCGCGTCGAAATCATCGGCCTCAACACGGATTCCGCGGATCGGCACGACCGACTCTCCGGGACCCTCGGCGCAGGGTGAGCCAAGTGGGCCGGACCGGTTCGATGAGCAACGGTGACGACGTTCAGATGCAGATCGGCCAAGTCGCAACGCGCACAGAGCTCTCCATCACCACCGTGCGGCACTACGACGAGGTCGGACTGGTCACGCCCTCCGCCCGTTCGGCCGGAGGCTTCCGCCTCTACACGGAGGCCGATGTCGAACGGCTGCTCGTGATCCGGCGAATGAAGCCACTGGGCTTCACTCTCGCCGAGATGAAGGACCTGCTGGACTCGCTCGACGTTCTCGCCAGCGACAGCGCAACCGAAGGCCGGCGCACCATCGCAGCACGCGCTCTCCAGGAGTGTCGGTCCAAGGCCGAGGAGAGTGCCGCGAAACTCAAGAAGCACCTCGCCTACGCCGAGGAGTTGACCGGATTGCTATCCGTTCGAGCCGAGGAGACGGTCGACCGCAGGCATTAGCCGGCTGCGGTGAATCGGTCCTGGACGTCTGCCCAGTTCACGACGTTCCAGAACGCCTTGACGTAGTCGGCTTTGACGTTCTTGTACTGCAGGTAGTACGCGTGCTCCCACATGTCGACCTGTAGCAGAGGGATGACGCCGAGCGGCACGTTGGCCTGCTGGTCGTAGAGCTGGAAGGTCAGCAGTCTGTCGCCGAGGCCGTCATAACCCAGTACCGCCCACCCCGAACCTTGCAGCCCGTTGGCGGCCGCGGTGAACTGTGCCTGAAACTTCTCGAACGAGCCGAACTGGTCGTCGATGGCGGCGGCCAGATCACCGGTGGGCTTGTCACCACCGTTGGGGGAGAGGTTCTTCCACCAGATGGAGTGGTTGACGTGGCCGCCGAGGTGAAACGCCAGGTTCTTCTCGTTGAGGAAGATCGCGGCGTGGTCGTCATTGGCGCGGGCCTCCTCGAGCTTGGCGATGGCGTCGTTGAGACCCTTCACATAGGTGGCGTGGTGCTTGCCGTGGTGAATCTCGTTGATCTGACCAGAGATGTGCGGCTCGAGTGCGCCGTAGTCGTAGTCCAGGTCCGGCAGGGTGTAGTCAGCCACCAGGTTCCTCTCTGCGCGTCAATCCTGCGTTGCTTCAACCAGTCACCGCATCGTCGGCGGTTCCCCGATCAGCCTATGGCGACCATATTCATCTGTCCAGATGTTCAGATGAAATGATATTGTGAATTGCGGGTCGGGCCGTGCGCGACGTCGATGCAGCACATCACGTGGCAACTCCTCTCCCTGGCAGTTGCGGCGCACGGTCCTACCTGTTCGTGCGGTGACCAGGTGTGAGTACGCCGCCGGGCGGTCCCCAGAGTCGTTGGACGAGAACTGATCTGGTGGGCGGAGGGTCACTCCGGCGCGGCGGTGAGTGCCTTGTTGATCTCGGCCTGGCGGACCAGGAAGGATCGTTCGTCCAATTTCTTGCGACGCATCCAGGTGGTCACTTCGGCATTGCACTTGCTGGCGTTGCACGACGGGCAGCTGGGTACCACGTTGGCAAGCTCGTAGCGCCCACCGCGCGAGATGGGAAGCACGCAATCCTTCTGTAGCGCTGTCCCGTTCGCCCCGCAGTAGGCGCAGCCGCCCCAAGCGGCCTTCAGCGCGGCCCACTGTGATTCGGTGAGGTCGTGTTCCTTCTCGGCCATGCGACGCCTGCGCCGGCGCGCATATCGGACCGCGCGGGTGGGGCTTCCGGAGGGCACGATCCGAGGCTACCGCGGGAACCGATGCGGTCACGGGAGGAGAGATCTCCGCGTTTCATCGAGCGGGCCGACGTCGGCTACGTTGAGTAGCATTGCCGACGCTGGTGTCAATCGAAATCCGTTAGGAGAGAACACCGGTGACCGACCCCCGACTACACATCCGCCCGCCGGAGTGGTTGAAGGATGCCGTCACCCCGGACGGTGTCGCGATCATGCGCGAAGCGGGCGTCATTCCCGACACCACACCCGATGCGCTCGCCGCCGTCGCTGGGATCTGCCCGGTCTTTCGCATCGAGCAACCGTCTGACGGTCGGACGGCATAGGACGCGATGTCAGTGCCGGTCACTCGATGGCGACGGTCGTCAATATGCTCAGTGTCGGATGTTGTGCCGGACGCAGGAGTACGGTGACGTCTACAGTCCGGCTCGTGAGCCGGGTTCGGCCCGCCACCGAGAGAGGGGGTGACGGGCCGAATTGCGCGCCAACGCCTTTCGGACCTCTTCGGTTCCCGTCGCGTTTCGTGAACGCTGCGATCACTGTGTGCGCCTGACGTAGGCCGGCCCGCCGTCACCGAGACCGTGCAACGGCCGTGATAATCTGCAATCGTTTGCACCGAGCGGACCCGATGAGCGAATGGAGCGGCTGATGCCCGCACCGAGCTATGCAGCGATCACCGAACCCGTGCCGGGTTCCTCGCGACCGGTCAACTACCACCTGGCCGAAACCCGGGATGGGCTCTACGTCCCGTACGCCCTTCGCCTGCCGTCGCCGGACGCCGTCGGCCTTCCGTTCGTGTTCCTCGCATACGGCAACGGCGGCGGAGGCCTGGAGTGGCTACGCGGACGGGTCGCGACACACGGATACATCATGGAGCGCCTTCTCGACGCGGGTTACGCCTGCGCCTGGGGCCGGTACCGGACAGAGGTCGAACTCGGTTTCCATCACGGCGGGCGTCTCGTCGTCGACCGACGGCAGGGCATGGACCTGATGAACCGGTCGCCGCTGGAGTTCGAGGACGAGCTCGCCATCCTCGAGCACGTGGCGCGGCACCCGCAGATCGACCCCGACCGCCTCGGGCACGTCGGTGTGAGTCATGCCGGCGAGATGCTGTTCAAGATCGCGTCCCAGTACGACGGACCGCTCAAGGCCGGAATCGCCTGTGAGCCAGCCAATCACGAGTTCCTCGATCTCACCCCGGACGATACGGCCTTCACGAACCCGGACACCCAGCTCCGCAACATCGAGGAGATGCAGATGCGCGATCCCGCATTCGTGCGCTCACGGATCAACGAACCGCTCGCACTCGAGCGGATCAAGCCCATCTCGATTCCGATACTGGTGATGGGCCGTGACGACGACCATCTCCAGGGGATCTTCCGGCTGAGCTACGACCTCTTGGCCTCCAGCGGTAAGGACGCCACGTGGGTCACGTGGGATCACCCACTTCACGGCTACATCTTCCCGGTCACGGGCCCCGACGGTTCATTCGAGGTCGACGACGTACAAGAGCGCGCGATCGACGGTGTCATCGCGTTCCTCGACGAACGCCTCGCCGGCTGAGCTCGCCCCACCGACGATGATCGAGTCCATCGCGATCTTCTCGGCTGGGGTGTGGGCCGGCGGGATCAACGTCATCGTCGGCTCGGGAACCCTGGTGACCTTCCCGGCCCTGCTCCTGTTCGGCTATCCACCGCTCACTGCGAATGTCTCCAACAACATCGGCATGGTGGCGGGCGGTGTCTCGGGGATCTACGGCTACCGCAGTGAATTACGCCCGAACCGAGCGATCCTCGTGCGCCTCGCGCCCGCATCGGCCGCAGGCGCACTGGTCGGGGCGGTCCTTCTACTGGTGCTGCCCGACGAGTCGTTCAAGGCGATCGTGCCTGTCCTCATCGTTCTCGGCCTGCTCATGGTCGTCTTCGGCCCGAGCGTGCAACGGCGCACCACCGCACCCGGGCACGAGGGATCGGGGAGCACGCTGTCGCGGGTCCTGCTCACGGCCGGGATCTTCGCCCTGGGCGTTTACGGCGGGTACTTCGGTGCCGCCCAGGGAATCCTGCTCGTTGGACTCATGGGGATGATCCTCAGTGACGGCCTCCAACGTCTCACCGCGATCAAGAACGTCCTCGCGACCTTGGTGAACGCCGTGGCCGCGGTGACGTTCATGATCGTGGCCACCAACCGCATCGATTGGTCGGTCGTCGCGCTGATCTCGTCCGGAGCGTTCCTCGGCGGCTACCTCGGTGCCCGGTATGGCCGACGGCTCTCGCCTGCGGTGCTGCGCGTGTTGATCGTGGTGATCGGCTCAGTCGCGCTGGTCAAGATCCTGCTGTTCGACTGACCGGCGGGTCTTGACGCTCGGACCAGGCCAGCACATACTGGCCACAATCGATTGCAGCCACTTTTGAGGAGCGATATGGACCCGACTGTCACCCAGCGCATCAGTTACGTACCGCTCGAGCAGATGGACGAGCGGATGCAGGCGGAGTTGGAGCGTTGCGCGAAGCACGGCACCCCACGACCCGAGAGCTCCGCGGTCCGAGCCCACTCGCCGGAGGCCTTCTGGGCCTTCGCTGACAGCTGGCAATCCCAGTTCCACAGCGGCGTAGTCGATCACGCGACCAAGGACCTGTGCCGGGTGTACATCTCCAGGACGGTCAAGTGTGAGTTCTGCGGCAACCAGCGGTCGGAGAAGGCCGCGTCGGCAGGCCTACAGGAGCAGCAGTACGACCAACTTCTCAACTTCGAGACCTCCGACCTCTACGACGACCGCCAGAAGGCTGCGCTCGCGTACGCCGAGTCCATCGCCTGGGGCAGCCAGGACCTCGACGGGCTCTGGGGACGCCTACACGCCCACTTCTCCGAGCAGGAGTTGGTCGAGCTGGGCTGCTGCATCGCACTGACCTTCGGCCAGCAGAGCTGGATCCGACTGCTCGGCATCGATCACCACCAGTACATGGCGGGCACCTCCGCGTCGATGGCCCCCGGCTTCGAGACGGCCGACGAACTCGCCGCGAGCAAGGCCGACCCCACCTACTGGGCGGCTTCGAGCCACGCTTGACTCATCGTGTCCGCCGGCTCAGGAGTAGGCGACGTGGCGTCGTTCGAGCTGACCGTCAACGGCCGCGAACACCACGTCGACGTGCCGCCGGGGACGTCCCTGCTCGAGGTATTGCGCAACGACATCGGTGACAAGTCGGCGAAGTTCGGCTGTGGGCTCGGCCAGTGCGGAGCGTGCGTCGTCTGGATCGACGGACATCCGACACCGGCGTGCGACACCCCCGTCGAGTACGTCACGGGCGAGGTGCGAACGCTCGTCGGCCTCGGTCGTCCCGACGCGCTGCACCCGGTGCAGTCGGCGTTCCTGGAGCTGCAGGCCGCGCAGTGCGGCTACTGCATCGCGGGCATCATCATGAGTGCCGCCGCGCTGCTCCGTGACAATCCCCGGCCGACGCGCGACGAGGTGACAGCGGCGTTGGAGTGCCACCTCTGCCGCTGCGGAACGTATCTGCGTTTCGTCGACGCCGTGCTCGCGGCAGCGGGAACGACGCTGGGATCGACACCGTGACAACGGATCTTCCCGCGTCACTGGTCGCCAATCCATGGATCTCTACGTGGCTCACCGTCGCCGACCACGGCATGATCGGGCTGCGGATCGGCAAGGTCGAGCTTGGGCAGGGGATCGTCACGGCTCTGACCCAGATCGCGGCCCACGAGCTCGATGTTCCGCCTGAGGCCGTCCTGGCGGCTGCGACCAACACGGTGTCGTCGCCGGACGAGGGCCTGACCGCAGGCAGCCTGTCGATCACGGTCTCCGGCGCGGCCGTCCGGCGGGTGTGCGCGGAGACGCGCGAGTTGTTCCGCCATGCGGCCGCGCGGAAGGCGGGACTGGACGTCGCGCAGGTCCGGCTGGCGTCCGGGGTGTTCGTTGCCGCGGATGGCTCCCGCATCGGGTCCTATGCCGACCTCTCCGGCATGGTCGACCTCCACGTCCGGGTCGGCGACCCGTCTCTCCACGTCGAACTCGCGCCTCCCACGTCGAAGGACCTGGCCCGCGTCGACCTGCCCGACAAGGTGCTGGGCCGCGCGCGCTTCATCCACGACCTCGACTTCGACGGCATGCTGCACGCCAGGGTCGTCCGGCCCCCCGGTCCTGGGGCGCATCTCGAAGACGTCTCCCTCACCCGGATTGCGTCCCTGCCAGGTGTCGAGGATGTCGTGCGCGACGGCGACTTCCTGGCCGTCCTCGCCCGGCGTGAGGGGCAGGCCACCCAAGCGGCCGAGGCATTGTCGGCCGCAGCGTCGTGGTCGGCGGGCATCGAGTTGCCCGATTCCGATGACCTCTCTGGCTGGCTGCGGAGCGCTGAGACCGAGACCACCCTGATCCGCAATGACGTCGCCCGACACGACGATTCGTCAGCGGTGGTGCGCGCCAGCTTCTCGCGGCCCTTCCTCGCGCACGGGTCGATCGGCCCCAGCTGTGCCATCGCGAAATACGACGACGGACGCCTCGACGTGTGGAGCCACAGCCAAGGCGTGTTCACGTTGGGCCGTGCCATTGCGGCGACTCTGGATCTGCCTCCCGAGGCGGTCGTCGTGCAGCACGTCGAGGGCGCGGGCAGCTACGGCCACAATGCCGCCGACGACGTCGCCGTGGACGCCGCGCTGTTGGCGATGCGGGTTCCCGGCCGGTGGGTACGGGCGCTCTGGAGCCGCGCCGACGAGTTGTCCTGGGAGCCGTTCGGCCCGGCCATGGTCGCTGACGTCACAGCCAGCGTCGACGTGAACGGGACGATCACCGACTGGTCGTATGAGCTGTGGAGCAACGGCCACACGGCCAGGCCCGGCTACACGCCACGGCACGGCCTGCTGGCCGACGCCCACCGCGAGGGCGTCGCGATGCTGCCTCCTGCAGTGGACCCGCCTGCCGACCGCGGTTACGGGTCCGCGCGAAACTCGGTGCCGTACTACGACATCGGCAGGGTCGACGTGACGGTTCACCGGCTGCTGACGATGCCGATCCGGACGTCGTCGCTGCGCTCGTTGGGCAGTCACCTCAACACGTTCGCCATGGAGTCCGTCATCGACGAGGTGGCCACGGCGATCGGTCGCGACCCGCTGCAGATGCGACTCGACCACCTGTCGGACCCTCGCGCGCGTGAGGTGCTGAGCACCGCCGCCACGGCGGCCGACTGGGGAGCGCCGCTGCCGGACGGACACGGCAGGGGCGTGGCGTTCTGTCGTTACAAGAACCGCGGCTCGTACTGCGCCGTCGTCGCCGACGTTGAGGCCACCGATCGGCTGCGCGTCACCCGGCTGACGATTGCCGTCGACGTCGGTTGGGCCGTGAACGTCGACGGGGTGCGCAACCAGATCGAGGGTGGCGCGATCCAGGCCACCAGCTGGTCGCTGTTCGAGCAGGTCCGGTTCGACCGCCAGTCGATCACCAGCACCGACTGGGAGTCTTATCCGATCGCGCGGTTCAGCCAGGTGCCTCAGATCGAAGTCCATCTGCTAAACCGTCCCGACGAGCCGCCGCTCGGCGCGGGTGAGGCGACCCAGGGACCGGTGCCCGCCGCGATCGGCAATGCGCTTGCCGATGCTCTCGGTGTCCGGGTCCGCGCGCTGCCGTTCACGCACGACAACATCGTGGCGGCGATCGACGCGCAGACCTGACCGGTCACGCGCGCAGTCGGTCGGCCATCCAGTCTGCCGTGCGATATCGGTGCGCGGCAACCACATTGGCGCAACCGTGGTTGCCGTCCTCGAGCAGAAGGAACTCGCTTCCCTCGACCTCGCGGTGCAGCCGCTGGGCCTGTTGCCATGGGATCAGCCGGTCCTTCTTGCCCGCGACGACCAGCGTCGGGCAGCGCAGGAACGCCGTGCGACCCTCCATCGTGAGCGTGAGCGCCAAGGCGTGGGCGTCGTCGGCGTCCTTCGAGCGCGACCGGACCGCGAAAGTCTCCCGGGTCAGCGCAGGCATGATGTCCCAGTTCTCACCGAAAGTGTATGGGCCACACAGGCTGACGCAGGCCTTGATCCGCTCGTCACCGCTGGCGAATCGGGGCGCGTAGTACCCGCCGAGGCTCACTCCCCAGACGCCGATCCGATCGGCATCGATGTCGTCACGCGCGACGAGGGCGTCGACGAATGCCCGACCGGGCACCTCCCAGTCGGCGCGGATCGGCAGGTCGTACTCGGCCTCGCCCTGCCCAGGCCCGTCGACGCTGAAGGTGGCCAGGCCACGCTGGAGGAAGAGGTCCTCGGTCGCCCGCAGTTCCTCCTTGGTCGAGTCCAGGCCAGGCACACAGATCACGGCCGGATGGGGTCCGCCTGCTGGCTTGCGCAGGATGCCGTAGATCGTCGAGCCCTCGAAGGGCATCTCGATCCGTTCACCCGGTGGGTCGAGGTGCGGCAGCGCGGTGTCGAGGCACCGGACGGCCGCGTCGTGAGCGGCGCGCATCTGCACCAGGTCGCGGACGAAGACGAACTTCGCGAAGTGATACACCACGGCCGCGGTGCCCAGATGTGCTCCAGCGGACCGCAGCCGGCCCTGTCCGAGTGCCTCGATCCCGAGATCCTCGTGGACGCTGGCCGCGGCTGACCACGCGGCGCACCAGTCGTCCCATGACTCCAGCCCATCGACGACGCGGGCGAAGTCGGCGGCCGGAACGCCGTTGGCGGTGAACCGGGGGCCCCAGTGCGAACGGGCGGAAGCGACGTACTCGTCCAAGTCAGACC
>NZ_JBOGDD010001181.1:0-1737 GCF_050701675.1 Mycobacterium sp.
TCCCCGGACGAATCCCCGCGGCCGCACATTCCTGTTGCGTGCGGCCGGTGAAGACGTAGACGTGGTTCCAGTCCAGCGCCTTGTCACCGCCCTGGTCGGGTTTGGTCTGCCAGATGCGCTCGCTCTCCTCGGTGGTGTGTTCCGAGCCCAGCGACAGGACTCCGACAATGGTCTTTCGGTCGCCCAGCACCGCGACCGGTCCAAGGCCGAAGTTCCCCGGATACATCGTGCCGAGCGGCGTCAGATGCAGGGTTCCGTCCGGCTCGCAACGCTTGACGAGCATCGACAGCTCGTCAAGATGCGCTGTCACTCGCACCGCTCGGTTCCCGTCAGCCCCGGGTGGCTGGTCGCCCGCGTCGGGATCGGCGCCCCTAATCAAGCCGATCAGGTTGCCGCCGCCGTCGATCCACGTCTCGTCGACGTAGGGCTCGAGTTCGCGGCGGCAGACGTCACGCACCCCTTCTTCCTGGCCGCATGGACCATAGGTCCACAACAGCTCCTGCAGGAGCTCCCGGTACGACTCGTCACGTGACTCGGGCACGGTGTTGTCTCCGATCCTCGGCGCGCTGCGAGTACCCGATCTGGTCGTTTTCCACTCAATCGGCGCCGCGGCTGGGCGAACCGCAGACGTCGGCGCGGTCGTCACGGAGGCATCCCAACCGTCCAGGGTGACGTCGACGCCGCCACAGAAACGCTTTCAAGGTTCAGCGAGAGCACCACCGTGTCTGAGTTCTACGCCTTCGACGACGACAATCGCGCCCATGATGGGAGCGTGACGGTGAACAGGTCCGCCCCGCCGGGAGCTACGGGGAGCGCGACCAGCGCGCTGGGAAGGCGATGCAGCGGCAGCACGAAGTCGGCGCAACCGGTGGCGATGGCACTCGAGGGCGTGGCGGCCCTCGACGCCATCCGGCACAAAGACTGACCCACCGGATTCGGGCGAATCCGCACGCAGGGCGATGCGCGCCGATGCTCAGGTGCGAGCCGGAATGTTCGCGAAGTGATCGGTGATCGCCTGGCAGAACGCGGGCAGATCTTCCGGTGAGCGGCTGGTGATGAGATTGCCGTCGATGCAGACCTCCTGGTCGACCACGGTTGCGCCGGCATTGCGCAGGTCGGTGCGCACGCTGGGATACGACGTGAGTGTCCGACCGCGGACGACGTCGGCCTCCACCAGCGTCCACGGCCCGTGGCAGATCGCGGCGACCGGTTTGCCCGAGCGGACGAAGTCACGGACGAAGGCCACCGCCGATTCGTCGAGCCGCAAGTTGTCTGGGTTGACGGTGCCGCCGGGCAGCACCAGCGCATCGAATTGGTCGACGCGGGCCTCGGACACCGGACGGTCTACCGAAAAGGCGCCTGCCGGTTCGAGATCGTGATTGCGCGCCTGGATCTCACCCGCCTTCACCGAGAGCAGTTCCACCTGTCCGCCAGCGTCTTGGACGGCGGCACGGGGTTGTTCGAGTTCCACCTTCTCGACGCCGTCCGCGGCCAAGATGGCAATCGTGCGGCCTTGCATTTCGTTGGGCACCGGATGCTCCTCTCTTCGTCTCATTCATGTGTACGTCTCGTTGATGACTACCCGCCCGGGGCGCATCAAACCCACGTCAAGTGCCCCGTGCCGAGTCCATCCGCGAAATTGCCGTTCCAGGAGCCGGTTGCACGAAGACAGCTCGGTGTCCGATCACCTCGACAGCGGTTGGAGCGCGCTGGTTCTTCCTGAAATCAATGAATCGT
>NZ_JBOGDD010001182.1:0-2004 GCF_050701675.1 Mycobacterium sp.
AGGGTTATCCGGCCAATCCGATCCTCACCGCCCGCAGCACGGCGGAGCCTGTGCAGAACGTCGGCCACGCCGATCTGGTGGACACACCGGACGGACTCACGTTCGCGGTCGCCCTGGGCGTCCGGCCGGTGGGGTTCACTCGGTCGTTCTCTCCGCTCGGACGCGAAACTTTTCTGACACCAGTGGATTGGGTGGACGGCTGGCCGCACCCGCGGCCGATCCTCAATGAGTCCTTGGCTCCGCGCGACACGGCATCCCTCGAACTCGATCTCGCCGCACCGGGTACCCTCGACCACCCGGCATGGATCGGCTTGCGTCGCCAGCCTCGCGAAGTCGCCTCGGTCACTGATTCGGGGCTCACGATCACCTCCCGAGGATCAGGCCTGAGCGATCTGGATGTCGCCTTCGTCGGTCGACGCCAACACCACCACACGGCCACCTTTCGGACGACGATCGCCCCAAGCTCGGGTGTCGGTGGGCTCGCCGCACGACAGTCCGACGAACTCTGGTTCGCTGTGGAGGCGGAGGCGAGCGACGGGGCCGTACGAGTTCGCGCCGTGGCCGCGCTGGCTGGCATCAGCCAGAGCTGGGAGCACGAATTTCCTGGCGCTGAGGTCACCCTGACGATGGAGTTCTCTGTCGCCGCGCCATACCGACCCGGCGATGGATTGCCCCCGACCGGGGGCGACCGCATCCGACTCACAGCATCCGATGGCGGGGATTCGGTCACCCTCGCCGAACTCGATGGCCGGTACTGGAGCTTCGAGACCAGCGAGTCCTTCACAGGTCGCGTCATCGGCCTCTACGCCACCCGCGGAGCGGTCACCTTCCGCAGCCTCACCATCACCGAATAGGGCAACCAGCGCACCCGCTTCACCGCACCGACATGTGCATGCGCGATCCCTTCGTCGCAGTCCCGATCCTGCGATACGCTCACCGAGCTACCGATGCCCCAGTCGGCCGGATGCAACCCTGATCGACACAGGACAAACGCTCTGATCATGGCTGACTCCCCCGAAAAGCAACCAGCGGCTCAAGTTCGAGATCCAATTCGACTCTGCCGAGGCCCTCATCCACGTGGCGCTGGCGCGTGCCGCGGCCATCGGTGCGCCGCACGACTCCGCCGACGGCATCAGTCGCTCCGCCGAGACATGGTCAATTCCGAGGCTGACCGTTTGGCCGGTGTTCTCCACTAAGTCGCGGAGGTGCGCCACGCTGAGACGGACGAGAGCCGACCCACCTAAGCCCGCCGAGCCGAGGGTGAGCACCGCCAGATCAGGCCGGGGAGCTCCGTTCCGCAGCTTTTCGAGAAATCCTCTCTCCTCAAGAGTCTCCACGATACGGAACGCCGTCGCTTTTGGGAGACCGGTGCGTTCGCAAATCTCGTGCAGTTTCAGTGTCGTCGCTGAATGATCGAATAGCGATAGCACCTCCAGGCCCTTCGCAATGACCCCCATCCGAGGGTGATTGCCGCGGTCCGCGACCGCCCGCCCGACTGCGACGCCTCCAGCAAGATCATGACGGAGCGAGACGCTCATCTCAGCCACCATTGAGGCCGGCTTGGTCGACGTGGCGCGGCGGCCGTGTCCTCCAATCGAGGTGATCGTAACGCGCCACCCTATCGGCAATCATTTCGGCCAACTCGCTGTGGCGGGCGGCCGTGCTCTGCACCTCGGCGAAGTGCGCGCGCTTCTCTTCGATCGTCAGAATCGACTGAGTCAGACCCTTTGCGTCGAAGGTGACGTCCATCCGTCCGTCGTCAACGACCAGCCGGCCTCGAGCGCCGCAGGTGGCGCAGACCACGTACCTGGGGTAGATATCGAAAACGCTGAGGTGGCACTGTGGGCAGAGCCCCCCGGCTCCTTCGTACTCCGCGGCGTCATAAGACCGGCCCGCCTGTTCCGCGACGGTGCGACCGAGCCTGGCAGCGCGCTCGAGGGCCTCCTCATCCAGCACGATGGAACCGGGACTCCCGGCGCCGGCGAACTGCACCTGGTCCACGAC
>NZ_JBOGDD010001183.1:0-7239 GCF_050701675.1 Mycobacterium sp.
TCCCCCGCTGATGTTCAACACGGTGGTGGACGAAACGGCATACGTGGCAGCAGTAGAAGACCAGCTTCGGGCGATCGTCACGAAGGGTATCGCCGACCCGCTGGGAACGATGAACGCAGAACTGCAGCCGTACGCGGCGTTGTGCACGTCTGCGGTGACCTCGGGCGGCAAGCGCTTGCGGCCCCGGTTCGCCTACTGGGGGTGGCGCGCCGGCGACGGCAGTCCAGGGACGTGGTCGCAGATCGTGACCGTCGGCGTGTCCCTGGAGTTGCTGCACGCCGCGATTCTGGTCCACGACGACATCATCGACAGTGCCCCGTTGCGCCGAGGGGTCCCGTCGGTACGCGCGGCGCTGGCCTCCCGTCATCGGGAGCGTCAATGGACCGGTGAGGCAACCGAATTCGGAGACCATGCTGCTCTTCTCCTCGGCGATCTGCTGTGGGCGGCGGCTCAGGACACTATCGCCGACGCCGTCGCAGAGATACCTAGGGCGCGCGGGGAGGACGTCACGAAGCAGTTCCGTGCGATGCGTCTGGAAGTGATGGCCGGCCAGTTGCTCGAGCTCGACGCGCAAGCTGCCAGGCTGTTCACCGACGACGCAGCAGACAAAATCGTCGCTTATAAGACATCGAAGTACACCGTGGAGCGACCGGTCGCGCTGGGTTTGACCATCGCTGACGCCTCGACGGAGAACAGGCTCGCCTTGAATCGGTTCGCCGTGGCCACTGGGCGAGCGTTTCAGCTGCGCGATGACCTCGCCGATCTCTACGGCCCAGCTGGTGCCAGCGGCAAAACCGCGGGCGGCGACATCCGCGACGGCAAGCCGACCGCGCTTCTCGGCACGGCGCTGCGCCTAGCCACCGAGACCCAGCACCGCACGTTGACCGTCGTCGTCGGGGATCCCCAGGCCGACCAGGTGGCGATCGACGAGGTCAAGCAGATCTTCGTCCATACCGGAGCCGTCGCCACGATGAAGAACCGTGTCGATGAGCTCGCCGGCAGCGCTCGCCGGGCACTGAGTGACCACGGTGAGAATCTCTCATCCGCGGTGGTCGAGGCGCTACACGGTGTCCTCGACGAATGCACCGACTTGTCGTTCCTGGCCGAGCACGTCGACTAGACGATCGTCGCTACGCGGTTGATTCCTCGTCAGCCGAATTCCAGCAAGGTGTAGGCACCGCGGAATTGCTTCGTCGGTTTCAGCTGCCAGAAGGCAGGAAACAATGTGTTGAACATCAGCCCGCGGCCTCGCGGCATTGGCAAGTCGTGCACGGCGCGGATGCCCGGCACGGTGTTGACCAAATCCGCCAACTGAGCAGCCGACAGACTGAACGGCATCGGCGGAACGCGGTACCGGCGGGTGGCCCGCATGCCTTTCGGGGCGAATTTCTTCACTAGGACTGGTGGCAGATCGAAGACCATCTGACCACCCGGAAAACGGTTGGCGCACCGCTTGATAAGGCTCATCGCTTCTTCGGGCTGCAGGTACATCAGCAGGCCCTCGGCGGTGATGAAGACGCCGTTGCTCGTGTCCACCTCGTCCATCCATGCATAGTCGAGTGCCGACTGCGCGAGGTTGGTGATCCGGGGGGAGGAGGGCAGCAGCCGTTGGCGTAACTCGACGATGGGCTGGAAATCGACGGTGATCCAATGAAAGTCGGCGTCTGGAAGCGCGCTGCTCAGGCGCCAGAAGCTGGTTTGCAGGCCTTCGGCGAGTGCAATGACAGTGGCGGACGGATGTTTCGACAGGTACTGGGTGGCGGCGCGGTCGAAGGCCAGTGAACGCAAGGCCATCTCCTGGCCTCTGCGGCCGAACTTGTCGAAGTCGAAGTCGATGGCATCGACGAGCCGGATCGCCAACGGATCCTCGATGATGGCTTCCGGCTGGCGAGCTTGGTATGCCCTGCCGTTCAGCGTCAGCAGCGCGGTTTCCGAGACTCCGGTCAGGGTGCTGGCGTCGGCTTTGTCGCCGTCTGCGTGATCCACGGGCCCAAAACTACCTGCGGGTAGCGAAGGAGTGCCGTCGTAGATCGTCGCCACCGTCTGATTGACCATTAGTTACGACGCCATTGGTACCGTAATCTAGCAGGCGTAGCCGCCTCGCGACAGGCGGCCGGATGAGGAGAGTCATGCTGATCGGTGTCACTGGCGGAACGGGCTATGTGGGTGCGCACACCGTGCGCGCCCTGCTCGCGGGTGGGCATCAGGTACGGCTGCTGGTCGCCCCCGACGCAGAAGGCGCACCCGTGCTGAGCCACCTCACCGAATCCGGAGGCGTCGAGGTGTTGGCTGGTGACATCCGGGACACTGCAACCATCGAGGCCCTGCTCGATGGTTGCGACGCGGTGTTGCACGCGGCAGGGGTGGTGGGCACCGACGACCGCCGCAGCGAGTTGATGTGGCAGATCAACGCGCACGCCACGGAATCGCTGCTCACGCGTGCCGTGGAGAGAGGCCTCGATCCGGTGGTGTCGGTGAGCAGCTATAGCGCGCTGTTCCCGCCGCCCAACGGAATCATCGGACCGGACACCCCGACGGCCGAGGGGCGCAGCGCCTATGCACAGACCAAGGGGTACGCCGACCGGGTCGCGTGGCGACTCCAGGAGCGGGGCGCGCCCGTGGTCGTCACCTACCCGTCGAGCGTGGTGGGTCCCGCCTTTCACACGGCAGCGGGTGTCACGGAGCGCGGTTGGGCACCGATCGTACGGTTCGGGGTCGCGCCCAAGTTGCGCGGCGGAATGCAGATGATCGACGTCCGCGACGTCGCCGCCGTGCACGCAGCGGTGATGACGCCGGGCCGCGGGCCGCGACGCTACGTATGCGGCGGGGTGCTCGTCGCGTTCGACGAGATGGTCGATGCGTTGGAGCGCGGCTCCGGCCGCTCACTGAGGCGAATTCCGGTGACCCAAAAGATCTTTCGCGGGGTAAGTAGGATCGGCGACGCAGTGGCGGGTATCGTCCCGCTCGGCGACGGGCTGAGCTACGAGGCGGCGTTGCTGCTGACCGCGGCGACCCCGACCGATGACTCCGTCACGCTCGCTGACCTCGCCGTCACGTGGCGTTTCGCCGACCGACGCCATCATCGCGTCGTTCACTCCCGACGGATGAGACTGCGGTTGAATTGCTGTCGTGGAGGAGTCTAGGGCGGCGGGTCGCCCGCGGGACCGTTCGATCGACGAGCGGGTCTTCACGGTGACCCGGGAGTTGCTCGTCGAGGTTGGCTGGGACGAACTCAGCATGCGTCAGATCGCCACCCGTGCCGGGGTGAGTCGGTCGAGCATCAACCGCCGCTGGCCGTCCAAGTCGGAGTTGGTCTTCCACGCGATATTGGGCGATACGCCGGATCTGGCGCCGTTCGAGGACGCCGACCGGCAGGGGTGGGTCGAGTGGGTGGTGCGCGGTAGCCGTCAACTGTTCGCACGCCAGGAGGTGCGGGCCGCGGTACCCGGACTGCTGCTCGCGATGGCCGAGAACGATGAGATGCGCAGTCGATTGTGGGCGGAATTCAGCGGACCCGCGGTCGCGTTGTTCGCCGCTGCCGGCGTCGGTGATCCGGCCGACGCGCAGCGCGATGCGCGCGCGGTCATCGCGATGGCGGCCGGTGCGGCGCTGTTCCTCAGCACCATCGCGATCGAGGACGACGACGCCGCGCTCCACGCGCGAATCTCGACGATGCTCGCCGAGGCGGTCCTGGGAGCCTGACGGGGGCCCGCGGCACCGGCCGCATCCCGTCATCGACGTCCCTGGCAGGCAACCAAGGGTGTAGCGGACCGAGGCCTAGTGGAGGACTGCTGCTCCCGTGAAGCAGCCCCGGTATTCGCTTGGCGTTGTCCGCAACGCGCGGACGAAATGGTGTCGGTAGGTGACCGCCGACTCGAAGCCAACCCGGGTGGCAACCTGCTCGATGGACAGCGAGGATGACTCCAGGAGTTCCAGACTCGCCTGAATGCGTTGTGCGATCAGCCATTTGATCGGGGTGGTTCCAGTTGCCTTGGCGAACCGTCGGAGGTAGCTGCGCCGCGACAGGGTTGACTGCGCGGCCAACTCGCCAAGGGTGATCGGCGCATCGAGGTTGTCCACTGCCCATGCCATTCCGGCCGCAATCTGACCGTCGGTGGTGGGCTCCGGCACCGGAGTCTCGATGTACTGAGCCTGCCCCCCGGCGCGGTGTGGTGAGATCACCAGCCGTCGTGCCACGTCATTGGCGATTCGAGCGCCATGATCGGAGCGCACGATGTGAAGGCACAGGTCCAGGCCCGCGGCGCATCCTGCGCTGGTGAGCACGTCTCCTTCGTCGACGTAGAGGGGTACGGGATCGACGTCGATCTCGGGATACCGCTCTTGAAGGAGATCCACGTATATCCAGTGCGTAGTGGCCGACCGGCCGTCGAGGACGCCGGCGGCGGCGAGGGCGAATGCACCAGAACAGATGGACACCAGCCGCGATCCCCGTTCGGACGCCGTCTTGATCGCGGCGACGAGTTCGGGAGAGGCCGGCGCCAAAGTATCTCGAACACTAGGGATTATCACCGTGTCGGCTGCTGCCAAGTCGGCTAGACCGTATGACGTGCGCACGGTGGCGCCGCCCAGCATTCGGACTTCGGGTTGCTCCGAGCACAGCTTGACCGTGTACCAGGGCCGCGGGATGCCTGCGGAGAACTTCTCGGAGAGTTCGGTGATCCCGAAGATCTCGGCAGCCACACCCGACTCGAAACCGGACATGCCGTCGTAGGCGAGGATTGCCACGGAATGCATGTCACTATCTTAACGAATAACGGCCTTAGTGCCACTGTTGGTGTGCTGGAACCTGGATCATGCTTGAAACATGTTCTACAGAAGACCATCTCGCTGGACGCGGATCAGCCGTCAACGCCCGTTTCAACTATTGGCTGACATTGCCGCCGGTATGCACGCTGCCAACGGACTCGCGCACGGTGTGCAGCCGTCCGACCGGTCACGGGCGCGCGCCGAACCCGCAGATCGGTAGGCGCTCCTTCGCCGTACATTGACGACATGTCAAGCGAGGGCAAGCGGCACGATGTTGGAGAGTTCGCAGAGTGGTGGCAGCAGACCGGTGAATACGAGCTACGCCAGATCCTCCATTGGAGGTGGGATCCAATCGGTGTATCGGTCGACTTTCCTTATGCTGCAGGCGAATACGACTCCTACGCTCCCGAAGTCTTCTCTGCGCTCAGCAAAGGGGCATCTGCAAACGAGATCGCCGAGCTGCTGGGCAGCATCGAGGACGAGCGGATGGGCCTCGGCGTGGGCCCACTCAGCGGTGCGCAGGTTGACCGGCTACGAGACTTGGCGGCAGGAATCCTTGCCTGGTTTGAAGCCTCACGCCTCCGCTGGGTCGAATTCGGGCCACTGCGCCGCTAAGGCAGGACGGAACGAAGCACCGGACCAAGGGGACGACGCACCTTCCGCTCACTGATCACTTGATCTACTATCTGTTCATGCGATCAGGGCGCAAGAAGCCGGCGACCTTCACCCAGTCGGCGCGGCGGGCCCAGATCGTGGCGTGCGCGATCGAGGTGATCGCGGAGATCGGGTGGGCACAGACATCGATCCGCAAGATCGCTGATCGCGTGGGCGTGGCCATGAGTGCGGTGTTGTACCACTTCGGCAACAAGGACAATCTGGTCGATGCCATCGTCGAGGAGATGTACCGCACGGCGTTGGCGATAGTCGTCCCGGCGGTGACTGCCGAGACAACGGCGTCGGGGAAACTCAATGCGTACATCAGGGCCAACGTCGCGTACTTCGACACGCACCGGGTCCATCTGACGGCGCTGACGCAGATCAACGCGAGTTACCAACCCAGCGAGGGACGATCCTTCGCAGAACTCGGACTCAGCCCTGAACTCAGCGAGGAACTAGCTGCGCTTGATCCCACCGCGATCCTTGCTGCGGGCCAACGGGATCGAGAGTTCGGTGATTTTCCCGTCCCCTCGATGGCCATTGCCTTGCGTGGTGCCGTCAACGCGGTGGTGGAGAAGATCCTGCGGGACCCCGACTTCGACGCCCCCGCCTATGGCGAGGACCTGGTGGCCATATTCGGTCGCGCGGTGGGAGTCCGGCGATGAGCACCGTTGTCATCATCGCTGTGGGTAGCCGCGGCGACGTCGCCCCGTTGACGGGTGTCGGCGTGGCTCTGCAACGGGCCGGCCACCAGGTGAGCATCGCCGCCTACACGCCGTTCGCCGACATGATCACCAACTGCGGCTTGGCTTTTCGCGATCTTCCCGCTGAACTGGAAATCGCCGGCGATGGAGCGGAGGTGGCGCCGATGAAGGGTCTGGCGGCCTTCGCCTCACCTGCCGGAATGCGGGCGCTCGGCAACGACGTCCTCGCTGCGGTCGCCGACGAGCCTGCCGACATCTTGCTGGTGTCTCCGTTCGCCGAGATGGCCGGACACCCGTTGGCCGAGGCCAAGGGCATTCCGTCGCTCGGAGTGCGCCTGCAGCCGTTGTCGGCCACGGCGTCCTACCCGCCTGCCGTGCTGGGGTCCTGGTCGGGCGGTGCGGTCGCCAACCGCTTGGCCGCCGACGCGGGCGCCTGGTTGGTCGATCGGCTATACGGCCGCGTGGTGGCGGGATTTCGGCGCGAGCTAGGACTCCCCAGGATCTCTGCGCGGACGCTTCGTAGCCGGCGCACAGACGCGCAGTGGCCCGTCCTACATGGGTATTCGCCCCTGGTCTCGCCCCGGCCAGCTGACTGGCGACCTGGCTTGGAGGTGACGGGCTACTGGTGGCCGGCGCCAGCTGCCGACTGGATCCCGCCGGTCGAGCTGACCGACTTCTTGGCCGCCGGCCCGGCGCCTGTGTTCGTCGGATTCGGCAGCATGATGACCACTCCGCAACGCGCCGAACAGATGTCGAACACCATCGCGCAGGCAGCATGGCGGGCCGGTGTGCGCGCCGTCGTGCAAGCCGGATGGACCAGCCTCGACGTCGTTGACGAGAGCGTGCTGACCATCGGTGAGGCTCCGCACGAGTGGCTGTTCCCCCGGGTCGCCGCGGTGGCGCACCACTGCGGCGCTGGAACCACGGCCGCAGGCATTCGCGCCGGTGTGCCGACCATCGCCCTGCCCGCCTACGGTGACGGCCCGTTCTGGGCGCAACGCGTCAGCGAACTCGGTGTCAGCGCCGGGACCATCAACCAACGCACGCTCAGTGTCGATCGCCTCGCCGAGGCGATGCGCACCGCTGTCAGCGACATCCGGATCCGTGAGAC
>NZ_JBOGDD010001184.1:0-11056 GCF_050701675.1 Mycobacterium sp.
GAGTAGTTTCATGTCGCTCACCACCGAGCAGAAAAAAGAGATCCTCGGCCAGTACGGCCTGCACGAGACCGATACCGGTTCGCCGGAGGCCCAGATCGCGATGCTGACCAAGCGCATCTCCGATCTCACCGAGCACCTCAAGAAGCACAAGCACGATCACCACTCGCGGCGCGGACTGCTGCTGCTCGTCGGCCGTCGTCGTCGGCTCCTCAAGTACATCGCCCAGGTCGACGTCGAGCGCTACCGCTCGCTGATCGAGCGCCTGGGTCTGCGTCGCTAACACCCGGGTGAAATCCCTCCCTGCGGGCGCACTCGTTGCGCTCGCGCTCCTCGTCATTCCCGTTTCGGGGGTGTTGGTGGGGTGTTCATCCGCGGCTGCCGCGGACCTGCAGGTGGGGGACTGTCTGAAGGTCGGCGGCCCCCCTGACCGGCCGGAGACCACCGAGGTGGAATGCGGTAGCCAGGAGTCGAACTTCAAGGTCGTCGGCACCGTCGAGAACGCCGACGACTGCTTCAGTGACGTCGATTCCTATTACTCGGCGCGCAGTTCCTTCAGCGGGTCGGGTCCGACCATCTGCATGGACATCGATTGGGTGGTCGACGGCTGCATGAGCGTCGACCCGGACAACGCCCGCGACCCCATCCGCGTCGACTGCAATGACGCGTCGGCGCCAAACCGCCAGCGCGCCACCCAGATCATGCAGGAGGTGGCCAACGTCGACCAGTGCACCACCGGGCTCGGCTACGCCTACGACGAACGCCAGTTCACGGTGTGCGTCGAGGACGTGTCGTAGGGCTCGACTGGACGGGTCGGGCAGTAGCCGCCGTGTAACATGAACGTGTTTTGAGCCCTATCGGCTCGAAAGACAGGTGCGATTCGCGCATAACCGCGTGACCGCTCCAGCGCGTCACCCGAGCACCCGCTCTCGTATGGGCGGTCTTCGGTAGTGGCTGCCGGTGTGTACCGGCCGCTTCGATCGATGGCCGTCAGGATTCCCGGGTTCTCTCGCGTGGCGACGCGAAACAGCTGAACGAGAACTAAAGAGGTCTGACACACGTATGTCTGCAACTGAAATAGAAGACGGCGTCTTCGAGTCCACCGCCGTCATCGACAACGGGAGCTTCGGCACCCGCACCATCCGCTTCGAGACCGGCCGGCTGGCCAAGCAGGCCGCCGGCGCCGTCGTCGCCTACCTCGACGACGAGACCATGCTCCTCTCGGCCACCACGGCCAGCAAGACTCCGAAGGACCACTTCGACTTCTTCCCGCTGACGATCGACGTCGAAGAGCGCATGTACGCCGCGGGACGCATCCCCGGTTCGTTCTTCCGGCGCGAGGGCCGTCCCTCCACGGACGCGATCCTGACCTGCCGTCTGATCGACCGGCCGCTGCGCCCGACCTTCATCTCGGGTCTGCGCAACGAGATCCAGGTCGTCGTCACGATCCTGAGCCTCGATCCCAAGGACCTGTACGACGTGCTGGCCATCAACGCCGCATCCGCGTCGACCCAGATCTCCGGCATTCCGTTCTCCGGTCCCGTCGGCGGCGTGCGCGTCGCGCTGATCGACGGCCAGTGGGTGGCGTTCCCCACCGTCGAGCAGCTCGAGACCGCCGTGTTCGACATGGTCGTCGCGGGCCGCAAGGCGGGCGACGACGTCGCCATCATGATGGTCGAGGCCGAGGCCACCGATCGCGTCATCGAGCTCATCGCCGGTGGCGCCGGTGCGCCGACGGAAAGCGTCGTCGCCGAGGGCCTCGAGGCCGCCAAGCCGTTCATCGCCGCACTGTGCGACGCGCAGCAGGCACTGGCCGACAGCGCCGCCAAGCCCGTCGCCGACTACCCGGTCTTCCCCGACTACCAGGACGACGTGTTCTACGCGGTGTCCTCGGTCGCCACCGACGAGCTCTCCAAGGCGCTCACCATCGCGGGCAAGGAAGAGCGCGACGAGCGCACCAACCAGATCAAGGGCGAGGTCCTCGACCGCCTGGGCGAGACCTACGCCGGGCGCGAGAAGGAGATCGGCGCGGCGTACCGCTCGCTGACCAAGAAGCTCGTCCGCCAGCGCATCCTGACCGACCACTTCCGCATCGACGGCCGCGGCATCACCGACATCCGCGCGCTGTCGGCCGAGGTCGCCGTCATCCCGCGGGCGCACGGCAGCGCGTTGTTCGAGCGTGGCGAGACCCAGATCATGGGCGTCACCACCCTCGACATGGTGAAGATGGCCCAGCAGATCGACTCGCTCGGACCGGAAACCTCCAAGCGCTACATGCACCACTACAACTTCCCGCCGTACTCGACCGGGGAGACCGGCCGCGTGGGTTCGCCCAAGCGTCGCGAGATCGGCCACGGCGCGCTCGCCGAGCGTGCCCTGATGCCGGTGCTGCCGAGCATCGAGGAGTTCCCGTATGCCATCCGTCAGGTGTCTGAGGCGTTGAGCTCCAACGGCTCGACGTCCATGGGTTCGGTGTGTGCGTCGACGCTGTCGCTGCTCAACGCCGGCGTGCCGCTGAAGGCGCCCGTGGCGGGCATCGCGATGGGTCTGGTGTCCGACGACGTCGAGGTCGAGGGTGGGGGCACGGAACGGCGCTTCGTCACCCTGACCGACATCCTCGGTGCCGAGGATGCCTTCGGCGACATGGACTTCAAGTGCGCAGGCACGAAGGACTTCGTCACCGCGCTGCAGCTGGACACCAAGCTCGACGGCATCCCGTCGCAGGTGCTGGCGGGTGCGCTGGCGCAGGCCAAGGACGCGCGCATCACGATCCTCGAGGTGATGGCCGAGGCCATCGACGAGCCCGACGAGATGAGCCCGTACGCGCCGCGCATCACCACGATCAAGGTGCCGATCGACAAGATCGGCGAGGTCATCGGGCCGAAGGGCAAGATGATCAACTCGATCACCGAGCAGACCGGTGCGTCGATCTCCATCGAGGACGACGGCACCGTGTTCGTCGGGGCGAACAACGGCGAGTCGGCACAGGCCGCGATCGACATGATCAACGCCATCGCCAACCCACAGTTGCCCAAGATCGGCGAGCGGTTCCTCGGAACCGTCGTCAAGACCACCGACTTCGGTGCGTTCGTGTCGCTGCTGCCGGGTCGTGACGGCCTGGTCCACATCAGCAAGCTCGGCCGCGGCAAGCGCATCGCCAAGGTCGAGGACGTGGTCAAGCTCGGCGACAAGTTGCGCGTCGAGATCGCCGACATCGACAACCGCGGCAAGATCTCGCTGGTGCTGGTCGCCGAAGACGAGGCGGCCGAAGCCCCCACGGACGGTCCTGCCGACACCTCGACGGATTCGGGTGCTGCACCCGCCGATGCCGCGACCGCCAGCAGCTAAGGTCGTCCGGCGCAGCGCGCTGCCCGGCGGCCTTCGCGTCGTCACGGAGTTCGTTCCGTCGGTGCGTTCGGCATCGGTGGGAGTGTGGGTAGGCGTCGGGTCACGCGATGAGGGTCACAGCGTGGCCGGCGCCGCTCACTTCCTGGAGCATCTGCTGTTCAAGTCGACGCCGACGCGTTCGGCGGTCCAGATCGCTCAGGCCGTCGACGCGGTGGGCGGTGAACTGAACGCGTTCACCGCCAGGGAGCACACCTGCTACTACGCGCACGTGCTCGACACCGATCTCGAGTTGGCCGTCGACCTGGTGGCCGACGTGGTGCTGCGCGGCAGGTGCGCAACCGAGGACGTCGAGGTCGAACGCGACGTCGTGCTCGAGGAGATCGCGATGCGTGACGACGACCCGGAGGACACGCTCGGGGACGTCTTCCTGTCGGCGATGTTCGGAAGCCATCCGGTGGGCCGCCCGGTGATCGGCAGCATCGAGTCGATCTCGACGATGACGCGAGCCCAACTGCATTCCTTCCACGTTCGGAGGTACACCCCCGAACGCATGGTCGTCGCGGTGGCGGGGAACGTGGACCACGACCACGTGGTCGCCTTGGTGAAGGAACACTTCGGGCCGCGACTGGTGAGGGGACACGAGCCCGTTGCGCCCCGCAAGGGCACTGGCCGGGTCCTCGGAGCGCCCAGTCTGCAACTGGTCAATCGCGACGGCGAGCAGACGCACATGTTCCTCGGCGTGCGCACGCCCGGGCGGCACTGGAAGCACCGCTGGGCGTTGTCCGTACTCAACGGCGCCCTGGGCGGCGGCTTGAGTTCACGCCTGTTTCAACAGATTCGGGAGACGCGCGGACTGGCGTACTCGGTCTACTCGACGGTTGACACGTTCTCGGACTCCGGTGCGCTTTCGGTGTACGCGGCGTGCCTACCCGAGCGCTTCGACGAGGTGTCCCGGGTCTCCGCGGATGTGTTGGCCGAGGTGGCGCGCGACGGTATCACCGAATCCGAGTGCCGAATCGCCAAGGGCTCGTTGCGAGGTGGGCTGGTCCTGGGCCTCGAGGATTCGGGCTCGCGGATGCATCGCATCGGTCGCAGCGAGCTCAACTTCGGGACGCATCGAAGTATCGACGAGACGCTCGCGCTCATCGACGCCGTGACCCTCGACGAGGTGAACGCGGTAGCGAAGCAACTCTTGAACCGGCCGTACGGCGCGGCCGTTCTTGGGCCCCACCGATCGAAGAAGTCGCTGCCTCAAGCACTTCGGAGCATCGCGGGCTGACGACTGCTAGCGCAGTCGTAACGAGTCGTCGCGCTTCAGCACGAGAAGTACGGCGTGGTGAAACCGCGCAGGTCCATCGAGAATCATGTCCCCCACCGTATTTGACGAGTGTCAAGTACGGAAAGGGGTGAGCAATGGTCATCGCCCGGCCGGTGCCGCGTGGGCGCCGACCGGGCGAGTGGAGGAGAGTTCTAGGTGAGCAGCGCCGCGGGATCGGTGAACGGCAGCCCGAGGTCGGAGGCGACCTGCTCGGAGAGCAGCCCGCCCTCGTGGGTCGAAAGGCCCTTGGCCAGTGCGGGATCGGCCGCGCACGCGCCCTGCCAACCCTTGTCGGCGAGTCTGACCACGTACGGCATGGTGGCATTGGTCAGCGCGTAGGTCGACGTCCGCGGGACTGCGCCTGGCATGTTGGCCACGCAGTAGAACACGGTGTCGTGCACGGCGAAGGTCGGGTCGTCGTGCGTGGTGGGACGCGAGTCCTCGAAGCAGCCGCCCTGGTCGATGGCGATGTCCACCAGGACCGCGCCCGACTTCATGTGCGCGACAGTCGAATTGGTGACCAGCTTGGGGGCCTTGGCGCCTGGGACGAGCACTGCGCCGATCACCAGATCGGCCTGTTTGACTGCGTCCTCGAGATCGAGCATCGACGAGTAGCGGGTTTCGATGCTGCCGTTGAACTCGCCGTCGATCTTGCGGAGCGTGTTGACGTTGAGGTCGAACACCGTGACATGGGCACCCATGCCCTTGGCGATGCGAGCCGCGTTGTAGCCGGCCATCCCGCCGCCGATGACGACGACCTCGGCGGGGGCGACGCCGGGGACGCCGCCCATGAGGACGCCGCGGCCACCGTGGCTTCGCATGAGGTGGTAGGCGCCGACCTGTGCGGACAGGCGGCCTGCGACCTCGCTCATCGGGGCCAGCAGGGGCAGTGCGCCGTCGGAGGTCTGAACGGTCTCGTAGGCGATCGACGTGGTGCCCGACGCCAGCAGGGCGTCGGTGCAGGGCTTGGATGCCGCGAGGTGCAGGTACGTGAACAGTGTCTGGCCCTTGCGCATCCTGGCGTACTCGGCCTCGATGGGTTCCTTGACCTTGAGCAGCAGATCGGCCTCGGACCACACCTCGTCTGCGGTGTCGATGATCTGCGCTCCGACGGCCTTGTAGTCGCGATCGGAGAGCGCCGAGCCGTCGCCTGCACCAGCCTGGATGAGCACCTCGTGACCACGACGGGTCAGTTCGGCGACACCCGCCGGGGTGATGGCCACCCGGTACTCGTTGTTCTTGATCTCGGTCGGGATTCCGACGCGCATGACCGCTCCTAAAGTCGTGTTCTGTTAGCTAAATTGTGAAGAACATTCGAAGTATTGACAATAGTTGCGACAGTCATTCGTTAAAGTGGCCATATGAAAGAACGATCTTCGATCTCGACGGTACCGGTCGCGGTGCCGTCGAAGAATGTTCGACCGGCCGACCTCGACGACACCGACCGTCGCATCCTGACTGCGCTTCACTCCGACGCCCGGATGTCGAACAGTGCTCTGGCCGACCTCGTCGGCATCGCTCCGTCCACCTGCCACGGCCGGGTGCGACGGCTCCAGGATCTCGGGGTGATCCGCGGTTTCTACGCCGACATCGATCCCGCGTCGATCGGTCTTTCGCTGCAGGCGATGATCTCGGTGAGCCTGCAGGCGAACGCCCGCGGCAAGATCATCGACTTCATCCAGCACATCCGTAAGCGGCCACAGGTGATGGACGTCTACTTCCTGGCCGGTGCCGACGACTTCCTCCTGCACGTGGCCGCGCGCGACACCGACGACCTCCGATCGTTCGTGGTGGAGAACCTCAACGCCGACGCCGACGTGGCGGGCACCCAGACCTCGCTGATCTTCGAGCATCTGCGCGGAGCATCGCCGCTGTGACGGCCGACGAGGACACCGACGAGCTCTACGCCGTCGCGCCGGAGGGCTTCACGACACTGCGCACCGAGCTCGCCGCGGCGGCGAAGAAGCGCGGTGACGCGGCGGCGGCGAAGTCGATCGCCGCCGCCCGTCGACCGACCACCGCAGCCTGGGTGGTGAACGTGCTGGTGCGCAGCGAGGTGAACGCCCGAGACAGGCTGACCGAACTCACCGAGGGGCTTCGAGCGGCGCACGCGGCGATGGACGGGGCACGGATCCGCGAGCTGTCGGCGGCACAGCGCAGACTCGTCGACGAGCTGGCGCGGGCGGGGTTCACCGCCACCGGGCTGTCATCGCCGTCTTCCGCCCTGCGCGACGACGTGGTGGGCACGCTCCAGGCGGCGATCGCCGACCCCGACGTCGCGGCCCGGCTGGGCCGGTTGGCCAAGGCCGAACGGTGGTCCGGGTTCGGCGATTTCGGCTCCGTCCGCGCGGTGGCCCCGGAGGCGAAGGCCAAGCCCGACCCGCCCGTCGCCCCAGAGCGGTCGCGGGCCGAGGTGGCGGCAGCCAGGAGGCGCGTCGCCGCGGCCGCACGTGACGTCGAGGGCGCGGAGAAGACGCACGCCGGTGCGATCGATGCGCTCGCGGAGCAGACGGCCGCCCTCGCCAAGGCGCGCAGGCGTTACGAGAAGCTCCTCGAGTCACTCGCCGTTGCCGAACGCGAACTGAACACCGCCGACGCCGAGCGCGAAGACGCCCAACGAATCGCCACCGCCGCCGCCGAATGCCTACAGACAGCGAAATCTGCCCTCGCCGAAGCTCGACACCCTCCCACTAACGCGTTGAGATAGCGCTGGCAGTCGAATCGCCCTCAGATTTCGACTGCTAGCGCTGTCTCAACGTTCGGTCACGCCTTCAGCGGTTCGCCGCCAGCACGGACAGCAGCTCGTACCCGACGTGCGCCGCGGCGATGCCGGTGATCTCGGCGTGATCGTAGGCCGGTGCCACCTCGACGATGTCCGCACCGACGACGTTGAGTCCGACCAGTCCACGCAGCGTGTTCAGCAGCTCGCGCGACGTCATCCCGCCCGCCTCGGGAGTCCCGGTGCCGGGGGCGTGCGCGGGATCGAGCACGTCGATGTCGACCGAGACGTACACCGGACCGCCGTCGAGGCGGGCGCGCATCCGCGAGACGATGCTCGCAACGCCGTCGACCTCGAAGTCGTCGGAGCGGATCACCTGAAAGCCGAGCACCGCATCGTCTTCGAGGTCCTGTTTGCCGTATAGCGGGCCGCGGATTCCGATGTGCTGCGAACGCTCCATGTCGATGAGGCCCTCCTCGCTGGCCCGACGAAACGGCGTGCCGTGGGTGTAGGGCGCACCGAAGTACGTGTCCCAGGTGTCGAGATGGGCGTCGAAGTGCAGGACGGCGATCGGACCGTGGTCGCGGGCCAGTGAGCGCAGGATCGGCAGGGCGATGGTGTGGTCGCCGCCGATGGTGAGCACCGTCGACCCGTCTCGGCGAATGTCGGTGATCGACGAATCGATGGTGGCGATCGCCTCCTCGATGTTGAACGGGTTCACCGCGATGTCCCCACAGTCGGCGACCTGCTGCTTGCCGAACGGCTCCACGTCCAGCGCCGGGTTGTACGGCCGCAACAACTTCGACGCCGCACGGACGTGCCCCGGCCCGAAACGGGCACCCGGCCGGTACGACACCCCGCTGTCGAAGGGGATTCCGACGATGGAGACGTCCGCCGAGGCGACCTGGTCGATGCGAGGCAGGCGGGCGAAGGTGGCGGGGTCGGTATACCGGGGGACGCGGCTCGCGTCCGGTGGTCCGACGATGTCGCCGCTGCTCATGCGTTCTCCTTGGATTCGATGAACTCGAGTTCGCCGGACACGTCGAGCGACCTGGTGACCGCGATGTAGACGAGGCCGGATACCACCAGGCCGACGATGAAGGCGATGTCGACCTCGCCGAGTGCCTCGGCGGCAGGCCCGACGAAGAACGGGAGGTCGACGAAGGGGATCTCTGCGGCGACGCCCACCAGGAAGGCGGTCAGTCCGCGCCACGACCAGGCGCCGTAGATTCCGTTGGGGGTGAACAGGTCTGCGATCGCATAGTGGCCGCGACGGACGAAGAAGTAGTCGGTGAGGTTCACTGCCGTCCAGGGAGCCAGCAGATACAGCATGATCAGCAGGGTGGTGTTCAGGGCGGTCGTGGCATTCGACAGCAGCAGGCTCATCACCAGCCAGGCGACGGCCAGCACGGCGATCGTCACGACCCGCAGATTGCGAGTCGGGGTGAGCGACTTCAGCGAGTCGAGACCCGTGACGACGGTGAGCATTCCGCTGTACGCGTTGAGTCCCATGGTCGCGACCAGGACGAGTGTCGACACGACCGCCAACACGCTGCCGAGGTAGGAGAAGACGTCGTTGCCGGTCTGATTGATCCCGGCCAGGGCGTCGGTTGCGCCGAGGTAGGTGGCCATCCAGGCGCCGAGGGGGATCAGCCAGGCGGGTGAGGCCGAGGCGCCGAGGAACACCGACGCGATGATGGCGGACGGCTTGGTGTTGCGGGGCAGGTAGCGGCTGTAGTCCGAGACGTACGGCGCGTAGGTGATGTTGTAGGACGCCGCGACGCTGAACTGCACCAGGAATGCCACGAACGTGAAACCGCCCGGAGTCGAGGCGGTTCCCGTCACGCCCCCGAACAGCACCCCGCAGGTCAGGACGATCCACAGCGGCAGCGAGATCCAGAAGAGCACGCGGAATGTCTTGTGCAGCAGGTCGTGTCCGAAGATCGCGACGAGTGCGGCGATCACGGTGATGACGACCGCCACGACGACGGGATTCCAGCCGAAGATCGACTGCAGCCCCGACTTGATGATGACCACGTCGACGACGTTGAAGCCGACGAACGTGAACAGCGTGCCGATCAGTGGCAACAGCACGCCCCGATAGCCGAACTGGGCCCTCGACTGAATCATCTGGGGCAGCCCGAGCACGGGGCCCTGGGTGGCGTGGAAGGCCATGAACAGGGTGCCGAACGCAATGCCCGCGATGCCCGCGACGATGGTCCACCACAGGGACAGGCCGAGGCTTGGGCCGACGAAGCCCAGCGCAAGGGTGAACGGCTGGAAGTTGCCGACGAACCAGAACGGTCCCTGGTGGGACACCTTGCCGTGGCGTTCGTCGTCGGGCACGTAGTCGATCGAGCGGGTCTCGATTCTTCCGCCAGGGCGACCGTCGGAGGCGGCCACGGGCGTGGTGGATGTCATGAGGCTCCTGCGATCGTGGGTGTGTTGCGTCTCACGATGCGCCCGCGGATGGATCAGCCACCATGGCCAAAATGTTCAATGCGTCCATTAAGGTTGGGCGAAATGCACATTACGGGTGGTCTACGGTGATCACGATCGGCGACGTCGTGGCCGACCGGTCACTGAACCTGCAGCTCATCGCGGGCGAGGGTGGCGCAGGCCGGGAGGTGACGTCCGCCCACGTGTCGGAGCTGACGTCACCGGGTGACTGGCTGCGCGGTGGCGAGCTGCTCATGACGGTGGGGCTGCTGGTGCCGATGAGGCCGGCCGAGTGCCGCGCGTACGTCTCCGAGTGCGCCGCCGCAGGGGTCGCGGGCCTCGCGCTCGGCCTCGGACATGGGCTGCCCTATCAGGAGTGTCCCGACGCGCTGCGGGTCGCCGCGCAGGAGCTGGGCGTTCCGCTGCTGGTGGTGCCCGACGAGACGCCCTTCATCGCCGTCACCAAGTGGGTCTTCGAGACCATCGCCAGACAGGAGCGCAGGGATCTGCTGTCCGCGATGGACGTCAACCGCCGACTCACGGCCGTGGCGACCAGCGCGGCGCCGCTGCCTGCGCTGCTGTCGGCCTGGTCGGAGACCAGCACGACCCCCTGTGTGGTCTGCGACAGCAGTGGTCGACTGATGGCGGCCACGGCGGGCGCCGACCCCGACGTGGTCGAACGGGCGTGCCGCATCCCGTTTCACCCTCGAGCGGCGGTCGGCGGATGGTCGATGATCGGCGACTTCGAGGTGCACACCGTCGGCGCGCAGATGCCGCTGGCGTACGTCGTGCTTGGCGCGGACATGGACGTGACGTCGCGCAGTTCGTCCACGGTGCTGGTGTCCCTCATCGCGCTGGACATCGAGCGGCGCAACCTGTCCGATCAACCCGAACGCCGACGGCGCAGTCAGGTGTTCGGCCAACTGTTGCGTCCGGGCGTCAAACGTGAACGCGCGCAACACCTCGCGGCCAGTGTCGGGCTGACCGGTGAGCACTATCAGGTGGCGGTGGTCGCGTCCGACGACGTGGACACGCTGGCGTTCCGCCTGCACCTGGCGTTGGCCGGCGCGCTGCTACGGGTGCACGGCGGGACGGTGGAGATCGCCCACTCCGATCCGGCGGCGCTGATGGCTGCGCTCGAGGCGCACGCCGACGGCCGCCCGGCGGGTATCGGCGCGGCGGCGGCACCGGAGACCTTGGCCGTCTCCGCGATGCAGGCCCGCTCGCTGCTGCCG